>NZ_JBHWZO010000483.1:0-1004 GCF_042728455.1 Promicromonospora sp. NPDC060204 | reverse complement strand
GGTGAGATCCGCGCCGCGATCCTGCTGCTCCTGGCGGAGCAGCCGATGCACGGCTACCAGATCATCAGCGAGCTGGCGGAGCGGACGGACGGCCGCTGGCGCCCCAGCGCCGGCGCGGTCTACCCCGCGCTGTCCCTGCTCGCCGACGAGGGCCTCGTGGTCCTCACCGAGGACCGTGGCCGCAAGCTCGCCACGCTGACCGACGAGGGCACCGCCTACGTCGAGCAGCACAAGGACGAGCTCGGCACCCCCTGGGAGCAGGTCGGCCACGGTCACGGCCGCCAGCTGCGGCACGAGCTGCGCGCGCTGGCCGACGCCGTCGAGCAGGTCGCCCGCACCGGCACCGCCGACCAGGTGGCCACCGTCACCGCGGTGCTCGACAAGGCCCGCCGCGAGGTCTACCTGACCCTCGCCGGTGAGGCGCCCACCCAGGACCGCTGACCCGTCCACCGCCCCGGCCCGGAGAGCGGTTACGCAGCACCCTTGACAGAATGACCACATGACCGCACTTGAGGCCATCCTCGACGACTACCTGCTCAGGTCGGAGTCGGAGTCCGACCGGGACGAGAAGTTCGAGGAGCTGATGAAGGCGTTCCTGCGCTCCGACGCGGAATGGGCCACCGCCTTCGACACGGTGTGGTCATGGGGCGAATGGCCCGGCCACGAGGGTCCGGGCAACGGGATCAGCCTGGTCGCGCGGGAGCAGGACACCGAGAACCTGGTGGCCGTCCAGTGCGCGTTCCACGATCCGGCACAGCCCTTGTCGAGGCCGGACGTCGCCGACTTCCTCTCGGCGTCGAACAAGGCGCCGTTCACGACCCGGCTCGTGGTCGCGACGACCGACACCTGGGACAAGGAGCTGGAAGAGCTGGTCCAGGACGAGAAGATCCCCGTCCACCGCGTCGGGCTGACCCGGATGCTGGACTCGTCCGTCGACTGGGCCCGCTTCGGACCGGCGGCGGTGGCCGCCGGATAGCGCCAGCGTGCCGACTCGGCAGAAACGG
>NZ_JBHWZO010000482.1:0-1019 GCF_042728455.1 Promicromonospora sp. NPDC060204 | reverse complement strand
GGGAAGGGGACGAGGGCCAACGTCGGATCAGAACCGACGTCGGTCAGGGGCCGACGTCAGACGGGGGCCGACGTCGGTCAGGGGCCGACGTCGGACGAGGGCCGGCGTCGGACGGGGGCCGACGTCCAGCCTCAGCCGCGTCGAGCCCAGCCGGCGTCCCGCCGGAATGCCCACGGCCGGACACCAGTTGCTCATTGACGTGAGCCTTCTGACCGACGCCGCCCCCGGCGGCACCGCCCCCGACCCCGCAGCGCCCGACGCCTCCGCGCCGGCCCCTTCGGCCTTCAACGACTCAGCGCCCGACTACTCCGCGCTCGACAACGCCGGCTGGTCGTCGCTCTCCGGGGAGCACGCCCACCTCGCCGAGGGCGGCGACCTCGTCCGCCGCTACCCCGTGGACGTCTCGCCGTGGGCAGCCGTCCGCACCTGGGACGACCCGGACGTGTGGGCCGCGATCATCGACCTGGTCGGGTACGACGCCGACTTCCCCGCCCCGCCGGAGTCCGTCGTCCTGCCGGCCGGCTGGGTGCGCGGCGACGTGTTCGGCGGCGTGCAGCTCGTCGAGACGGACCGCGTCCAGGGCCGCCCCGACGAGGAGGCCGTGGTCCTGGGCGCCGCCGACGTGCCCGAGATGCTGGACCTCGTGTCCCGCGCGAAGCCCGGCCCGTTCCTGCCCCGCACCTACGAGATGGGCCGGTACGTCGGCATCCGGCGCGACGGCGAGCTCGCGGCCATGGCGGGCGAGCGGCTGCGGCCCGCCGGCTGGACCGAGATCAGCGCCGTCGCCACGGACGAGCGGTTCCGCGGCCAGGGCCTGGCCACGCGGCTCGTGCTCGACGTCGTCCACCACGTCCGCGAGCGCGGCGCCCGGGCCATGCTGCACGCCTCGGCGGGCAACACGAACGCGATCCGGCTCTACGAGAGCCTCGGGTTCGTGCTGCGCCGCCGCAACGAGTTCGGCAACGTGCGCACCCCGGCCGGCGCCTGACCGCAGGCACCGACGAAGCAGGCCCCCGGTG
>NZ_JBHWZO010000481.1:0-1095 GCF_042728455.1 Promicromonospora sp. NPDC060204 | reverse complement strand
CAGCCACCCCCGGGCCCCCGCGGGTACGCTAGCCGGTCGCCGCAGGCGTTTGGCACGCGGCCCTCTGGTGTACGGCGGGGTCGTCAGGCGACCGGGGTGCCCTCGGCGGCCGGGATCGCGGCGGCCTCGGCCTCCGCGGCCTCCTTGGTGTTCGCGATGATGACGGCGGCCGCGACGGCGGCACCGACCGTGGCGACGGCGGCGACCGAGGCCGCGATGGCGACCTGCGTGGCGACCGTGGCGACGCCCCACTCGCTGCCGGCGATCTCCTCGGCGCGGTCCTGGGCGACCTTGCGCTGCTCCTTGCCGACGAGGCCGGAGATCAGGCCCGAGCCGTGCAGCAGGGAGATCAGGGTCGCGGTGCGCTCGTCGGGCTCAGCGCCCTCGACGAGGACCTTGGTGAGGTTCGCGCGCAGCGCGGTCTCGTGGCTCGAGTCGGGGGCCGGCCAGCGGGTGACGGGGAGCATGCGGAAGAGCTTGGTCTCCTCCTTCTCCAGGATGCCCCGCTCGACGAGCGCGGCCAGGAGGTTCTCCTCGGCGTCCTTCGAGATCGCCTCGACGACCTTGCGCGCGGGGGCGTCGGGCGTGGCGAGCACGGCCTGCAGCGCGGCGTCCAGGGCGATGTGGCCCGCGGGGCTGTTGTCGGTGACGATGATCGTGGCGTCACCGGCCTTCTCGCGCTCCTCCTTGGTGGCGCCGGCCTCGGGCGCACCCCGCAGCAGGGTCTTGCGCGCGTCGGAGAGGTCGGCGAGGAGCGCACCGGCGAGGCGAACACCCAGGTTGTCGACGTTGGCGGTCTTGCCCGTCTCGTCGTCGACGGCGAGCAGCAGGAAGTCTTCGGCAATCAGCATGGGGCAGATGCTATATCCGACAAGCGAGACACGCCCCGATTGAACCAGTGGCCGAGAAGCTCACTCTTGGCCACGACTATGGTTAGCCTTACCTAAGGTGCTATGGTCGCACTGCACGCAGGGGAGGCGGTCCACCGGACATGCGGGGCTGGGGGGTTCCGGATGGTGAAGGTCTGCCTGGCGGCGGCCGACGCCGCCGCCGAGGAGGGCAAGTCGGTGGAGGTGCTGGACCTGCGGTCGATGC
>NZ_JBHWZO010000480.1:0-1144 GCF_042728455.1 Promicromonospora sp. NPDC060204 | reverse complement strand
GGCCCCCGGTGCGCCGCGCACCAGGGGCCTGCTTCGTCAGGATCGGCCACGCCGTCAGGATCGGCCACGCCGTCAGGATCGCCCAGCGGCTCAGTGCGCCGCCGGCGCCTCCTCGGCGTCCTTCTTCCGGGACGGCAGCAGGTGCAGCACGGCCACCACGACTGCGCCGACCACGAGGCCGACCACGGCCGAGCAGAGGGTGTTGAACAGCCAGCCGAGGGTGCCGCCGAGCGCGCCGGCCCCGTCGTGGATGACCACCTCGAGGTGGTGCACCCACTCGTAGGGCCCGGGGATCCAGCCCGTGCCGTCCGCGCCGAGGTTGACGAGCAGGATGTGCCCGCCCACCCAGAGCATCGCGATGGTGCCGACCACGGAGATGACGGCGAGCACGCGCGGCATCGCCTTGACCAGGCCGCGGCCCAGCGTCTGGGAGAACCGGGACTCGCGCTCGGCGAGCCGCAGCCCGACGTCGTCCATCTTCACGATGGCCGCGACGATGCCGTAGACGATGATCGTGATGACGAACGCGACCACGACGAGGATGAGGAGCCGGGACCAGAAGGTCTCGTCGGCCACCTCGTCGAGCGCGATCACCATGATCTCGGCCGACAGGATCAGGTCGGTGCGGATGGCGCCGGCGACCAGCTTCTTCTCGGCCTCCGGGCTGACCTCGGCGGCGAGCACCGTCTCCTTGCTGTGGCCGGAGATCTTGTGCCAGATCTTCTCGGCGCCCTCGTACGCGAGGTACGTGCCGCCGATCATCAGCACGATCGGCAGCAGCCACGGCAGGAACTGGCTGAGCAGCAGCGCGGCCGGGAGGATGAAGATCAGCTTGTTGCGGATCGAGCCGATCGCGATCTTCTTCACGATCGGGAGCTCGCGCTGCGCGGCGACGCTGCGCAGGTACTGCGGGGTCACGGCGGTGTCGTCCACGACGACACCCGCCGCCTTGGCGGTCGCACGGCCCGTGGCTGCGCCGACGTCGTCGATGGACGCCGCCGCGAGCTTGGCCAGCGCGGCGATGTCGTCCAGCAGTCCCATCAGGCCACCCACGGCGCACCCCGCTCCGGTCGATGTGTCGTCATGTCCCGAAGCCTATGCAATCGAGGCCCCCGCATGTGTCAGACGTGCAGGTCCCTCGGGG
>NZ_JBHWZO010000479.1:0-1194 GCF_042728455.1 Promicromonospora sp. NPDC060204 | reverse complement strand
GCTTTCGACAGTCCGAAAGCGAAGAAACCCGGGCCTCAAAGTGCATCCCGTCCCTGCCCGTGTCCCTGCCCGGGTGTGCGGACGGGGCGGCAGGGTGGGTCGGACACCCGGCTACCCGGGCTCAGGCGGCCCGGCCTCAGGCGGCCAGGCTTCGGGCGGCCCGGGCTCAGGTGGCCGGGCGGGCCCCGGCCAGGGCCGTGGCGCCCAGGTCGTCGTCCGACAGGACCGTGGGGATCAGCCCGGCCGCCTCCAGGTGCCCGACGGCGGCGCTCACCTGGGCCTCGCCCGTCTCGACGAGCAGGTGGCCGCCCGGGCGCAGCAGCGCCGGCGCGAGGTCGATCACGCGGCGCAGGATCACCAGGCCGTCGTCCCCGCCGTCGAGCGCGGTGTGCGGCTCGTGCTCGCGCGCCTCGGGCGGCATCATGCCGATCGCCTCCGTGGGCACGTAGGGCGCGTTCGCGACGAGGACGTCGACGCGGCCCCACACCTCGCCCGGGAGCGGATCCGCCAGGTCGCCGGCGGAGGTGTACGCGGTGAGCCGCCCGGGTCGCGCGGGTGCGACGTCGTCCGGCGACAGGCCGGTCCCCGCGGCGCGCGCGGGCAGACCCGTCCCGGCGGCGCGCGCGGGCAGGCCGGTCCCCGCGGCGCGGGCGGCGAAGGTCTCGGCGGCCAGCGACGCCAGGTTGTCGTGCGCGCAGGCCACGGCCACGGGGTCGACGTCGGCGGCGTGCAGCTCGACGTCGTGCCCCGCCGCCAGGAGCCGCGCCGCGACGGCCCCGCCGAGCGCGCCGCACCCGCAGCACAGGTCGACGACAAGGACGGGGCCGGCGGCACCCGCCCCAACGGCCGCGCCGCCGATGGCGTCGGACAGCGCGCGCGCCGCCGCCTCCCGGATCAGCAGCTCGGACCGTTGCCGCGGGACGAAGACCCCGGGCGCCACCAGCCAGCGGCGGCCGTCGAGCTCGGCCCAGCCCACCAGGTGCTCCAGCGGGAGCCCGTCGACCCGCGCCACGACGAGGGCCTCCAGCCGGACGGGATCCGTCGTGCCGTCCGACGTCGCGGCCTCCAGCAGGATCCGGGCCTCGTCCTCGGCGAACACGCAGCCGGCGGCGCGCAGGCGCGCGACAAGTTGTTCCACGCCGCAAGCGTAGGCGCACGTGTCAGACCCCCAGGTCACCGGGGTGACCTGAGGGT
>NZ_JBHWZO010000478.1:0-1195 GCF_042728455.1 Promicromonospora sp. NPDC060204 | reverse complement strand
CTTATCTTTGGTTTTGTCGCACTCTGAGCGCTCAGAGTGCGACTACACCTACGTTCAGTGCCGCCGGCGTCAGCCGAGCAGCCGCTCCACCACCCACCACAGCGCCACCGCCGCGATCGCCGAACAACCCGCCAGCAGCACCCAGCGGGCCGTGCGCGGGGCGCGGACCCGCAGGAGCACCAGCAGCGGGAACACCACCGCGATGATGCCGAGCTGCACCGCCTCGATGCCCACGTTGAACGACAGCAGCGACCACAGCAGGGTCCACGACCAGGCGGCGTCGATGCCGAGCGCCCCGGCGAAACCGACGCCGTGCACCAGGCCGAAGACGAACACCACGGGCAGCCGCCAGCGGTCCCAGCCGCCGCGCTCGTCGCGGGTCCCGGCCGGCGCACGCCAGCGCAGGGCGTCCCGCACGAGACCCGAGGCCGCGCCGCCGCCCAAGGCGTCACCACCCAGCCCCGCCCCGCCCCGCCAGAGCAGCACCAGGTCCACCACCGCCACCACTGCGATCGACGCCGCGATCACCGGCTCCACCACGATCGCCGGCACCGACACCACGCCGAGCGCCGCGAGCAGGAACGTCACGGAGTGCGCCACGGTGAACGCCGTGGCCGTCAGGACGACGTCGCGCAGCCGCCGCGCCCCGATCAGCAGCGCCAGCAGGAACAGCACGTGGTCGATGCCTAACAGCAGGTGCTCGCCGCCCAGCACGAGGAACTCCCCGACCTGCTTCAGCAGCCGGTGCTCCCCCGTCGTCAGCGTGGGCGACGCCGCGGTGAGCACCGCCGAGCCGTCCTCGTCGTCGAGCGAGTACCGGATGATCGTCTCGGTCGAGTGCACGAACGACTCGGCGTCCGGGAACAGCGCGCTGGAGACCTCGTGCACCCCCTCGGGCTCGCCGTCGCACGCGAACGTGTAGGTCAGGGAGGCGTAGGGCCGTTCCCCCCGCTCCACGACGCCGACGCCGGAGAGCGCAGGCGCACACGGCTCGCCGTCGTAGGCCACGGCGAACCGGTCGGTAACGTACCCGTCCACCTCGGCCTCGTGCTCGTCGAGCTGGGCGAGCTGGGCGTCCCGGTCGGTCGCGTCGTACGCCTCGGCCCGCAGCCAGGCGGACTTCATGAGCAGGTCGTACTCCAGGTCGAGCACGGCCACGACGTCCGCACCGTCGTCCTCCGGACCGGAGGACGAC
>NZ_JBHWZO010000477.1:0-1196 GCF_042728455.1 Promicromonospora sp. NPDC060204 | reverse complement strand
CGATCCTTCAGCTCCGCTCGTGCGGGAGGGTGTGACGGTCAGTCGCGGTAGTAGGGCTGCACCTCGGCCTTGCTGGCGCCGATCCTCACGTTCCGGAAGTCGGACCGGAACGTCGCGCCCGGCTGGTAGTCCTTGTACATGCCGTACTTGATCCGGAAGGAGTCGTCGTAGTAGTCGTCGGCGCCGTCGTCGCACTCGGTATGCGTTCGGAAGCCGTAGTAGTCCTCCTGCTCGAGGATCTTCGTCTCGGTGGTGGTCGCTCCCACCTTCCTGTGCCAGACCTCGATGAGACCCTTGGGCCCGCCGACGCTGTACGGCTCCACGTTGTACTTGATGACGAAGGAGTGCCACTCGTCGGTGCCGATGCTCTTGGTCGCCATCGCGGTGTTGTAGTACGTCTCGCTCACGGTCGGGTCGTCGCCCCGGCGCACGAACTGGAGGTTGTGCCCGTTGCCGGCGCCTGCCTGGATGCGCACGCCGCCGATCGGGTTCGCGTTGCACTGCCACAGCTGCATGACGTACGCCCCGCTGCCGGTCACGCTGTCGACGCCCGCGGGGATGCGGATGTCGAACCCGACCCACACGTTGGTGTGGAACGGCAGAGTTCCCCTCGGCGTCGCCAGCTCCGTGCGGTCCCGAAGCCGCTTGCCGTCGGCGCCCACCCAGGTGTTCAGCTCTGCGTTCTCAAGGATGGCGCCCGGGTACCTGTAGTCGTGCTGCGTGCGGAACGTCAGCGCCGGTGATTCCGCGGCCCCCGTGATGGTGGGTACCTGGCCCGCTCCCTGACACTTGCCGTCGTAGGTGCGTCCGTTCTCGATGAGGTTGCCGCCGTCGCCGATCCCAGGGCCGCACAGAGTGGGCCTGTCGATCGTCCAGGGCCTACCCACGATGCCCATCGCGTAGCTGGGAACGTCTTCTGCCGCACTGTCTGCCGCGCTGGCGGGTTGTGTGGTTGCCACCGCGGCGACTCCCAGCGAGGCGGTCAGGGTTGCCGCCACGGCGAGAGCCGTCGTTCTTCGAGCGAGCTGACGAGGGGCCGAGATCCGCATCTATGTCATCCCTTGCTTGGAGGGAAGTGCTTCGTTCGTCCGCAACGTAACGGTGACGGGTACTGGACTCAACGAAAGAAGCCGGGTTTTGCGGCCCTGAGGAATCAGCACGCAAAGAGAAAGGCCCGGAACCGCAAAGTTCTGCGG
>NZ_JBHWZO010000476.1:0-1203 GCF_042728455.1 Promicromonospora sp. NPDC060204 | reverse complement strand
ATCGCTAAGTTCGATCCTGGCAAATTTTGTCGTCTTCCATAATGTCCTGTCGTACGAAGGACTCTTAGGGCGCCGGATCTTCTCAGAATTAAGTCTCGGTGTTGCGGCTCCGCCTGCGCCATTATCCGCAAGCCTCAGTGGTTATCCGGGAACGAAACGCCGAAACACCGTGCAGTCTGATCTGCAAATCATGGGTGAGCTGATGCTGGAGGATATGCCGCAGGAGGAAGCGTACAGCGAACTCTTCTTGACCCAGTGCTACGCGTCTAGCGGCGCATTGTCGTCGTACGCGCAGGTCTCCAAAGAACTCTTAAAGAGCAGGAACGCAGTCCTGCTAGGCGAGTTAGGTGCAGTCGAAAATCCTGCGTCCTTGAAACGTGGTGTGAATCCTGCTCTTTCAACCGAAGCGCTTGCTGCGGCCGCCTCGCATCGACCCATTGTCCTATTGGGGGGCGTCGGAGCCGGCAAGAGTACCTTTATTCAGCACCTAGTTGCAGTGGATGCCAAAGCCGTCTTTAAGGATGCAATTGCCGTGACGGTTGACTATGGTCGAGGTGCGACATTCGCAACACCGGCGGATTTTGCAATCGAACGCATTCGGTATTCCCTTAGAGAGGTGCACGGTATTGACATCGATGAATCGGACTTCGTGAACGACCTTTATCGCAAGGAACTCGTTAGGTTCGACCGAAGCGTGTACGGTCAACTAAAAGAGCAAGCCCCAAGCGATTATTTGCTAAAGCGCGTCGATTACTTGCACGAGTTGGTGAGCAACAAGAGCGAGCACCTCAGGCTTTCCATCGCGCGAATATCTAAAACGCGGCGACGGCAGGTTGTCATATTTCTAGATAACGTTGATCAGCGGGACCATGAGGATCAAAACGAGGTGTTCCTCACAGCGAACGAACTGGCCAGCGCTTGGGATGCGACCGTATTTGTCACACTTCGGCCAGAAACATACTACGAGTCGCAGCGCTATGGAGCGGTTTCGGGATACCACCCGCGCGTATTTTCGATTTCTCCACCGCGCGCCGACGTCATGTTAAGGAAACGAGTTCAGTTTGCATTGCAGATCCTCTCGTCGAACAGCGATGCTCGCACCAGTTCGCGCATTGGTATAGAGAGTGAGAATCTCGAACTTTTCCTTCGGGTTCTGGAGCTCAACTTCTCGAGAAACAAGCCTCTTCTGGGCCTGATTGAGAA
>NZ_JBHWZO010000474.1:0-1268 GCF_042728455.1 Promicromonospora sp. NPDC060204 | reverse complement strand
GCCCAGGACCTCGGCGAGCGCGCCGGCCTGCCGGATGTTGTCCGCGAGGGCGCGGTAACCGGCGGCGTCGGCCCCTCGGCCGAGTACCCGCGCCCTCGGGTGACCTGAGCGTCTGACACGTTCTGCGGGCACTACGCTCGAACGCATGACACACCTGCGATGGGGCATCCTGGCGGCCGGCGGGATCGCCGCGAGCTTCACATCAGACCTGAACGACAACGGCTTCACCGTGCAGGCGGTGGGGTCACGATCCCTGGAGAAGGCCCGCGAGTTCGCCGACCGGTTCGGCATCCCGACGGCGCACGGCTCCTACGAGAACCTCGTGGCCGACCCCGAGGTCGACATCGTCTACGTGGCGACGCCGCACCCGTTCCACGCCGAGGCCGCGAAGCTCGTGCTGGAGGCCGGCAAGCACGTGCTGGTCGAGAAGCCGTTCACGCTCAACGCCGCCGAGGCGCGCGAGATCGTGGACCTGGCGGAGTCGAAGGGGCTCGTGGTCCTGGAGGCCATGTGGACCCGGTTCCTGCCGCACATGGCGCGCGTGCGCGAGATCATCGCGTCGGGCGCGCTGGGCGAGGTGCGGACCCTGATGGTGGACCACACCCAGGACCTGCCCGACGACCCGGCCCACCGCATCAACGACCTCGCCCTGGGCGGCGGCTCCCTGCTGGACCTGGGCATCTACCCGGTCTCGTTCGCCTGGGACCTGTTCGGCGAGCCGCTCACCGTGCAGTCGCACGCCACGTTCAAGGAGACGGGCGCGGACGCCACCGTCGCCACGATCTTCGGGTACGACGGCGCCCGGGTCGCCACGACCGTCTCGGCGTCCGACACCCGCGGGCCGAACCGGGCCTCGATCCTGGGCACCGAGGGCCGCATCGAGATCGACGCGACCTGGTACAACCCGTCGACGGTGCACGTCTACGACGCCTCGGGCACCGAGACCGAGACCTTCCGCGCCGAGGTGACGGGCCGCGGCATGCACTTCCAGGCGGCCGAGGCAGAGCGCCTGGTGGCGGCCGGCGAGCTGGACAGCCCGCTGCTCCCGCGCGAGGAGTCGGTGGCGATCATGGCCACGCTGGACACGATCCGCGAGCAGATCGGCCTGGTCTACCCGGGGGAGTGACCGTCTCTCACCCGACCGGCCGACCCCGCGCGGCGCGTACCCGACCAGGTCGTAGACCGAGGCCAGCCGCTTCCACTCGGGGAAGATCCCCACCAGCGGGAAGAGCATCCCGGAGGAGCCGGGACCGCCCGGGTTGAAGACC
>NZ_JBHWZO010000473.1:0-1302 GCF_042728455.1 Promicromonospora sp. NPDC060204 | reverse complement strand
CGTCGGGGCGCCTCCCCGACGAGCCCGGCCGCGAGGCACCGTCAGGCCAGCCGGCGCATCCAGCCGTGCCGGTCCTCGGCGCGGCCGTACTGGATGTCGGTGAGCTCCTGGCGGATCGACATGGTGAGCTCGCCCGGCTCGCCCCCGTTGACCTCGTGGTCGAACGTCGAGCCCGCGAGGCGCCCCACGGGCGTGACCACGGCCGCGGTGCCGCAGGCGAAGAACTCCTTGACCGCGCCGGACTCGAGCCCAGCCACGACCTCGGCGAGCGGGATACGCCGCTCCACCACCTCGTAGCCGCGGTCGGCCGCGAGCTGGAGCACCGAGCTGCGCGTGATCCCCTCGAGGATCGAGCCGAGCTCGGGGGTGTGCAGCGTGCCGTCCTCCATCACGAGGAAGACGTTCATGCCGCCGAGCTCCTCGAGGTAGGTGTTGGTGGCGGCGTCCAGGAAGCACACCTGGTCGAAGCCCTCCTTCTGCGCCTCGAGCTGCGGCAGCAGGCTGGCGGCGTAGTTGCCGCCGAACTTCGCGTCGCCGGTGCCTCCGGGCGGTCCGGCCCGGTGGTACTCCTGGGACACGTAGATCGACACGGGCCGCACGCCGCCCGCGAAGTACGGGCCCACCGGCGAGGCGATCACCAGGTATTCGACCTCGAGCGACGGGCGCACCCCGAGGAACGCCTCCGACGCGTACATGAAGGGCCGCAGGTAGAGGGACGAGTCCTCGCCGCCGGGCACCCAGTCGATGTCGGTGCGGACCAGGGCCGCGAGCGACCCGATGAAGTCGTCCACGCTCAGGGCGGGCAGGGCGAGGCGGTGCGCGGACCGGGCGAAACGCGCGGCGTTCTGGTCGGGGCGGAACGTCCAGACCGAGCCGTCGGCGTGCTTGTAGGCCTTGAGGCCCTCGAAGATCTCCTGCGCGTAGTGCAGGACCGCCGTGGCGGGGTCGAGCTGCAGCGGACCGTACTGCTCGATCCGCCGGTCCTTCCAGCCGTCGGCGCTGCTCCACGAGATGCGCGCCATGTGGTCGGAGAACTTGGTCCCGAACTTCGGGGCGCGGAGCGCCTCGATGCGCTCGTCGTCCGGCGTCGGCGCGTCGGTGGGCCGCACGTCGAAGAGCGCCACCAGGTCTTCGAGCCTGGTCGGGAGGATGGGGTCCGTCGTAGTTGTCATGTCGATGCCTTTCACCGGAATGCTGCTGTCAGTCTTCCACGCCCGGCAAGGCGGCGGAGCGATCCGAGCCGGACGTCTGCCCGGACGGCTCCCGACATACGAGAGCGGCGCCCGGGGATCGGTCTGCGAG
>NZ_JBHWZO010000472.1:0-1303 GCF_042728455.1 Promicromonospora sp. NPDC060204 | reverse complement strand
CTGACGGTGTGCGTCGGTTGTTTGAGAACTCAACAGTGTGCTTGATAGTCAATGCCAATCATTTGACTCTCAGCGTTTCGGGTCGCATCGCCAGCATGGTGGTGTGATCAGGTTCGGTGGGGTCTTTTTTGGATCGGATTGAAACCAGTTTGGTTTTGGTCTGGCCAGTATCATTGTTCGCACCTGCTTTGGTGGGTGTGGATGTTTCTCTTTTACGGAGAGTTTGATCCTGGCTCAGGACGAACGCTGGTGGCGTGCTTAACACATGCAAGTCGAACGGTGAAGCCCAGCTTGCTGGGTGGATCAGTGGCGAACGGGTGAGTAACACGTGAGCAACCTGCCCTCCACTTCGGGATAAGCCTTGGAAACGAGGTCTAATACCGGATACGAGCACTTACCGCATGGTGGGTGTTGGAAAGTTTTTCGGTGGGGGATGGGCTCGCGGCCTATCAGCTTGTTGGTGGGGTAATGGCCTACCAAGGCGTCGACGGGTAGCCGGCCTGAGAGGGCGACCGGCCACACTGGGACTGAGACACGGCCCAGACTCCTACGGGAGGCAGCAGTGGGGAATATTGCACAATGGGCGAAAGCCTGATGCAGCGACGCCACGTGAGGGATGACGGCCTTCGGGTTGTAAACCTCTTTCAGCAGGGAAGAAGCGAGAGTGACGGTACCTGCAGAAGAAGCGCCGGCTAACTACGTGCCAGCAGCCGCGGTAATACGTAGGGCGCAAGCGTTGTCCGGAATTATTGGGCGTAAAGAGCTCGTAGGCGGTCTGTCGCGTCTGGTGTGAAATCCCATGGCTCAACTGTGGGCTTGCATCGGGTACGGGCAGACTAGAGTGCTGTAGGGGAGACTGGAATTCCTGGTGTAGCGGTGGAATGCGCAGATATCAGGAGGAACACCGATGGCGAAGGCAGGTCTCTGGGCAGTTACTGACGCTGAGGAGCGAAAGCATGGGGAGCGAACAGGATTAGATACCCTGGTAGTCCATGCCGTAAACGTTGGGCACTAGGTGTGGGGCCAGTTCCACTGGTTCTGTGCCGCAGCTAACGCATTAAGTGCCCCGCCTGGGGAGTACGGCCGCAAGGCTAAAACTCAAAGGAATTGACGGGGGCCCGCACAAGCGGCGGAGCATGCGGATTAATTCGATGCAACGCGAAGAACCTTACCAAGGCTTGACATGTACGAGAAAGCCCCAGAGATGGGGTTCTCTTTGGACACTCGTACACAGGTGGTGCATGGTTGTCGTCAGCTCGTGTCGTGAGATGTTGGGTTAAGTCCCGCAACGAGCGCAACCCTT
>NZ_JBHWZO010000471.1:0-1363 GCF_042728455.1 Promicromonospora sp. NPDC060204 | reverse complement strand
GGAGCATGCTCAAAGCGAAGAAACCCGGGCCTCAAAGGTGATGTGGACACACGGTGTGCTCGTGCTCGTCACGCGAGGGGGTCGACGACGACGTAGGTCTCGGTCGTGAGGATCGGCGCCAGCACCCCGTTGGACAGGGCGTACCAGCCGGCGACCGGGCCCTCGGGCCGCGCGAGCGCCGTCGCGTGCTGTACCTGCGTCGCATGAGCTCGCATCGCCGCGACGACCCGCCCGAGCACGTCCGCGACGTCCACCCGCACGACCCGCTCCCCGCGGCCCGCGTCGCTGCCGCGGCTCCCCTGGTCCCCGCGGCCCGCGCCGCTCCCGCCGCTCCCCCGGCTCCCCGATGTGATCGGTAGCTCGCCAGGTGATCGGTGGTCCGAGGTGCCGACGACCCGACGCCCAGCCGACCACCCGGGCAGGTCATCCTTCGCGAACGGCGGGAGCGGCTCCGCCGGGTCCGCCAGGGTCAGGCCCTCGGCGGCGGCGAGCTCGGTCGCCGTCGGCAGGCCGGCGAGCGTCGCCCGCGCCGTGCGGACCTCGGCCGCCGGGGCGACCGCCTGCCACAGCTCGGCACCGGCCCACGGCTCGTCCCGCCGTCCGACGCCGCCCCCGGGCTCGCCCTCGCGCACCGGCTCACCGCCGTCGCGCTGCTGCTCGCCCGACGCCGGCCCGCCGCCCGGCCGCCACGCCGGGTCGGCCGCGAGGCGCAGCGCGCGGACCGTCACCTCGTGTGCCCGGACGTGGTCGGGATGTCCGTAGCCCCCGCCGGGCTCGTACGTCGCGACGACGGCGGGGCGCGTCGCGCGGATCAGCGCCGCGAGCCGCCCGGCCGGTTCGTCGAGCGGAACCCGCGCGAACGCCGTCGGCGGGGAGTCCGGCGCCGGCCCGGCCACGCCGGGCGCCACCCAGGTCATGCCGGAGTCCTGGTACCGCACCGGGTCCGCAGGTGCGGAACCCGCGCCCACAACCCTGTTCACCTGCGCAGATACCGGCGGAAGGGTGTCGAGGAAGGCCTGCTCGACCGCGCCGTCCTCCCCGCCGCCCAGCGCGACGAGCGCGCGTGCCAGCTCGGTCTCCCGGTAGGCGCCCAGCGCGGGACCGTCACCCTCGAGGCCGGCCCGGCCCTCCGACGTCGTACCGGCCAGGGCGATGACCTCGCCGCGCTCCCCGCGCGTGCAGGTCACCACGCGGGCAGGCAGCCCGGCCGCGGCGAAGGCCGCCAGCAGCCCCCCGGTCGACAGGGTCTCGTCGTCGGGGTGCGCGTGCACCGCCAGCACGCCACCCGAGAAAGCTCCGGAGAAAGCACTGAGTGCTGGATCTTCGCCCTCGGAACGCATGTTCATGGGCGAAGATCCAGCAC
>NZ_JBHWZO010000470.1:0-1394 GCF_042728455.1 Promicromonospora sp. NPDC060204 | reverse complement strand
GATGTGTATAAGAGACAGACGCTGGACCGGTCTCGATGCAGGCGACCGAAGTCACTTACCCCGATCCCTCAGCCGACGAGCGCGCGGCTCGTGACGTCCCGCCAGCCCTCCGCGCGCAGCAGCTGCTCGCCGCCGCGCGAGCGCAGGCCGCGCTCGCACACGACGACGACGGGCCAGTCGGCCGGGTGGTCCAGCAGCTCGGGCGGGAAGCGGCCGGCAGCAAGGTCCTCCAGCCGCGCGAAGACGGCGCCGGGCACGCCGCCGGGGCGCAGCCCGACGTCGAGCACCAGCACGCTGGCGTCGCCCGACGGCGTCTCCGCTGCCTCGGCCGACGGCGTCCCCGGCAGTTCGGGCGACGTCGTCCCCGGCAGTTCTGCGGACGCCGTCTCCGGCAGTTCGGCGGACGTCGTCCCCGGCAGTTCTGCGGACGCCGTCCGGCCGGCCTCGGCGGACGTCGTCGGCACGGCTCCGTCCGGTGTCGAGGCCTCGCTCGCCGTCAGGGCGTCGCTCGCAGCCGCGACCTCGCCCGACGCCGGCGGGGCCAGCTCGATCGTGTCCCACCCGGAGGTGCGCGCGTCGTAGGCGAGCAGGCGGCCCAGCGCCGGGTCGCCCGTCCCGGTCAGGACCTTGACCGCCTCGACCGCCATCGTCGAGCCCACCACGCCGCAGGCAGGGCTGAGCACGCCCACGGTCGCGCACGACTCCCCCTCGGGAGGCTGCGGGCCGAACACGTCCGGGTAGGTGATGGCGCGCCCGTCCGGCGCCGCCGACCAGAAGACGCTCACCTGGCCGTCCCAGCCCAGGACCGTGCCCCAGACGACGGGCAGCCCGAGCCTCGCCGCGGCGTCGGACACGGCGTAGCGCGTCTCGAACGTGTCGGAGCCGTCGACCACCAGGTGGTACCCGGCCAGGATCGCGGCGGCGTTGTCCCTGGTCAGCCGCTCGCGGTGCGCGATCACCTCGACCTCGGGGGCCAGCCCGCGGAGCGTGTCGGCCGCCGAGTCCGGCTTGGCGCGTCCGACGTCGGCGACCGAGTGCAGCACCTGGCGCTGCAGGTTGGAGGCCTCCACGACGTCGTCGTCGATGATGCCGAGCGTGCCCACGCCCGCCGCCGCGAGGTACTGGAGCACCGGCGACCCGAGGCCGCCCGCGCCGACCACGACGACCCGCGACGCGGCGAGGCGCTCCTGCGCGGCCAGGCCGAAGCCGTCGAGCAGGAGGTGCCGCGCGGCCCGACGGCGCTCGGCGGGCCCGAGCCCGCCTGCGGGGTTCACGAACGGCTCCATCACGTCATTCCACCACCTCGGGCGGGGTCCTGGCGCCACCCTCCCCTTCGAGGCCCGGGTTTCTTCGCTTTGAGCTGGCCGAAAGCGAAGAAACCCGGGCCTCAAAGG
>NZ_JBHWZO010000469.1:0-1394 GCF_042728455.1 Promicromonospora sp. NPDC060204 | reverse complement strand
GCTGGCGATGCGACCCGAAACGCTGAGAGTCAAATGATTGGCATTGACTATCAAGCACACTGTTGAGTTCTCAAACAACCGACGCACACCGTCAGGACCGCGACTCTTCTTGTTCGCTTCCCTGTCCGGGGCAGTTCCTTAAACTTACCAGATTCTTTCGGCCGATCAAATTCGCTTCGTTCTTACGAACTGGAAGGAATTGCAACCCGCTTGCCGAATATGGCGACCCACCCGATTCCGGGGAACACGAAGTTCCTCGATCCTGCGATGTGGGTTCCAGCCCCGGCGCGGCCACTCGGTTCGTTTCCTACCCGGTGTCCGTCTGCCCGTCGGGCTGACCTGGAGAACATTACACACGATCCCGCGTACACGCCAACTCGGGCGCAGTGGCCTGCGGCACACCATGTTTCTGCAGGTCAGAGCGCATTTGAACAACTCATGAGCGAACATCGGACAACGCTTGTGACCGGGGCCACGCTCCTGAGGCGCAAGCCCCCGGTCCGCGCACCTCGACGTGCCGTCCGTTGCCGCTCCCCCACGATCATTTTCCGCTCCCCGGGCCTCGGCCGCACCTCGAGACCGCGCACCGGGGCCGCGTACTACGTTCGGGTCGTGACACCTGAGCTCTCACCGGCGTCGTCCGCCGGGAACCAGACCGAACGCAGCACCGCACCGGACCCGCTCCCCGGCGCCGTCCGCCGGGCGGGCGTCGACGACGCGTCCGAGACCGCGTGGCTCGCCGCCCTCACCTTTCCCTTGGCCTGCCCGCCGGGCACGCCGCCGTCCGACATGGCCACCCACATCGCGCACAAGCTGACCCCCGGGCACTTCCGTGGCTGGGCCGGCAGCGACCGGCACGCCCTGCTCGTCCACGACGACGGCACACGCCTGCTCGGCTACGCCCTCCTCGTGCTCGGGACGCCCGACGGAGCGGCCGAGGCTGACGCCGTCCGCTCGGCGACCGGGCGCGAGGCGCCGTACGTCGAGCTGTCCAAGATCTACGTGCACCCCGACGTGCTGGGCGGCGGGGTGGCCGGCGCGCTCATGCGGGGCGCCGTCGACGCGGCGGCCGAGCTCGGCCCGGGCCTGCCGTTCTGGCTCGGCACCAACGCGCGCAACGAGCGTGCCCAGGCCTTCTACCGCAAGAGCGGCTTCGAGGTGGTCGGACGGCGCACCAAGCGGGTGGGCGACCTGGACCACGACGACCTCGTGCTGCTGCGCACGCAGGCACAGCCCGTCAGCCAGGCGTAGCCCGCGCGCAGAAAGGTGTGGGCGGCGCCCACCGGCGGCGGCCCCACCGCACATACCCCCCCGCGGACCCAGCGACGAAACCCCCGACCAACCCAGCCGCGGGCGCCGGGGCAGCAGCCCCAGGCCCCCAGCGAGCGGCTCTC
>NZ_JBHWZO010000468.1:0-1396 GCF_042728455.1 Promicromonospora sp. NPDC060204 | reverse complement strand
GCACAGGCCTGTGCCGACCTCGATGCAAGATGCCGACGTCGCAGGAGAGTGCCGACCTCACAGGACCGCGCTGACGTCGCGCGATTGTGCTGACGTCGCAGGACCGAGCCGACGACGCGGGGCCGAGCCGACGATGCGGGACGTGCCGACGTCAAGGAAGTGTCAGCCGACGACAGACCCTCCGCACGATGTCGCAAGCGTTCGAGCGCGACCACATCCGCTGCGACGTCGTACCTGTGCACATCTGCTGTCACCGGAGAGCACGCGCCGCCCGGGGTTGACGCAGTCTCGTCCCATGACCACTACATCGCCCGTCCCCGTCGTCGAGATCCCTTCGGTCCTGCTCGCGAGCGAGCGCGACCGGAACAAGCTGGCGCAGGCGCAGCGCCGGGGCACGCTCGTCAAGGTGCGGCGCGGCGCCTACTGCGAGGTCGACGCCGTCCTGGTCGGCGGCCCCTCGTCGGCGCCTCGCGAGAAGCGCATGAGGGAGCTGGCCCGGGCTCGCGCCCTGCACTCCCAGCTGCGCTCGGACCATGTCTTCAGCCATACGACCGCGGCCCTGCTGCTGGGCTGCCGGGTCTGGACAGTGCCCGACACGACGCACGTCTACCAGCGCTCCCGAGCTTCGGGCCGATCCGCGAGAGACGTCATACGTCACCGAGGAGAGGCCCCCTCCACGGACGTCACGGCGGTCGACGATCTTCCGGTCACCTCGCTCGACCGCACCGTCGTCGACTGCGCCCTGGCACTGCACCCGCTGGAGGCGCTCGTGATCGCCGACTCCGCCCTGGCCCTCGGCGCCGACCGCCACGTCCTCCTGGAGATGATCGACGCCCGGGCCGGCCGGCGCGGGATCCAGCAGGCCCGGCTGGTCGTCGAGCTCGCGGACGGCGGCTCGGGATCCGCCTGGGAGACCTGGGTGCGCTACGAGATCCTGCGTGCCGGCCTGCCCCGACCTACGACACAGATGCCGGTCCGGACCGACCGCGGGCTCTTTCACACCGACCTCGGGTACGAGCAGTGGGCCCTCGGGATCGAGTTCGACGGGCTGGTCAAGTACCGACCCGACGGCGTCCGCCCTGGTCACGACCCGGCCGCCGAGTACATGAGCGAGAAGAACCGGGCCGAGGCCATCCGCCGGGCCGGCATCACCCTGGAGCGGACGAGTGCGGCCGACCGCGCCGACACCCGGACGATGCTCGCCAGGATCACGGCGCACCTGCCGCCCGACGTCGTCAGACGGTCCCGGATCAACGCACACCTGCCACCTGCCTGAGGTCCGTCGGCCGACCGGCCAGCCAGCCGCCGTGGTCGGCAGTTTGCCGCGCAGAGTCGGCAGTCTGCATCGAGGTCGGCAGAGGCCTGTGCCGACCTCGATGCAAACTGCCGACGTCAC
>NZ_JBHWZO010000467.1:0-1425 GCF_042728455.1 Promicromonospora sp. NPDC060204 | reverse complement strand
GGTTCTCTTTGGACACTCGTACACAGGTGGTGCATGGTTGTCGTCAGCTCGTGTCGTGAGATGTTGGGTTAAGTCCCGCAACGAGCGCAACCCTTATCCTATGTTGCCAGCGGGTTATGCCGGGGACTCATGGGAGACTGCCGGGGTCAACTCGGAGGAAGGTGGGGATGACGTCAAATCATCATGCCCCTTATGTCTTGGGCTTCACGCATGCTACAATGGCCGGTACAGAGGGCTGCGATACCGTGAGGTGGAGCGAATCCCAAAAAGCCGGTCTCAGTTCGGATCGGGGTCTGCAACTCGACCCCGTGAAGTCGGAGTCGCTAGTAATCGCAGATCAGCAACGCTGCGGTGAATACGTTCCCGGGCCTTGTACACACCGCCCGTCAAGTCACGAAAGTTGGTAACACCCGAAGCTCACGGCCCAACCCGCAAGGGAGGGAGTGGTCGAAGGTGGGACTGGCGATTGGGACTAAGTCGTAACAAGGTAGCCGTACCGGAAGGTGCGGCTGGATCACCTCCTTTCTAAGGAGCTCATCTCCACCACCGGCCCTATGTGGTCGTTGCCTGACCGGGCTTCGTGCCTGGTGGGTGGTGGTGGCAGAGGCCATGCCCAGGCCGTACGCGTCTGGGGTGGTTGCTCATGGGTGGAACATTGACGAAGAGTCGCCTTCGGTGGTGACCAACGCTAGTACGCCGGCCCTTGCGGGTTGGAAGGAACGTGGAGGTCGGTACTGGTGGGGCTTGCCAAGCACACTGTTGGGTCCTGAGGCAACCGGCCGCCTCACGCACCTGCTTGCTGGTTCTTGAACTGGTGGGCGGGGGTGTGAGTGCGAGTCGAGTGTTTCTGACTGGATACGGGTCACTGGGTTGCATACCAGACCAGCCGGCTGGACCGGTGTTGGTGGTTGCGGTGTGCCTGGTGGGTTCGTCCGTTGCTTGAGAACTGCATAGTGGACGCGAGCATCTTTGAATTTTTCCAAGACTGCTCCATGGTGATGACTGGTCGGCGGGGTTCTGCTTCGTCTGGTTGGTTGTCTCAGGGGCATGTTGTCTTGGTTTCTGTGATTGTAGTGTTGCTGAAGTTTTTAAGGGCACATTGGTGGATGCCTTGGCACTAGGAGCCGAAGAAGGACGTTGTAGCCTGCGATAATCCTCGGGGAGTTGGCAGACAAGCTGTGATCCGAGGGTCTCCGAATGGGGGAACCCAGCCGAAGTCATGTTCGGTTACCCGCGCCTGAATGTATAGGGCGTGTGGAGGGAACGTCGGGAAGTGAAACATCTCAGTACCGACAGGAAGAGATATTCCGTGAGTAGTGGCGAGCGAAAGCGGATGAGGCCAAACCGTATGCGTGTCAAGCTGTCAGGCGTTGCGTGTGCGGGGTTGTGGGACCTTCTGACCAGATCTGACAGTCTGGTAGCCAG
>NZ_JBHWZO010000466.1:0-1426 GCF_042728455.1 Promicromonospora sp. NPDC060204 | reverse complement strand
GGCCCAATGACTGGGTAGAAGCGCACTTCTGACTGGCGGCTCGCGCGCAAGCGCCGGCGTCCTCGGGACACATGCCGGGTATGAGCCTGCTTCGAGCACCACTCCGTGTCCTCGGCACCGGCCTGGCCGGGGTCCTGCTCCTCGGCGCGTGCGCCGGGCCGGCCGGCCCGGCCGGCCCCGCCGGGCCCGCATCGGACGGGGACCAGACCCGCGACACGACGGCGTCCGCGCCGCCCACGCCCGCGTCGCCGGGCGCGGTGACCGTCGTGACGACCGTGCTCCAGGAGGGCGGCGGCCCGCCCGAGCTCTGCCTGGGCGGGCTGGCCGAGTCGTATCCGCCCCAGGGCGGCGGACCCGAGGTCGCCGGGTGGCACTGGGACGCCGTCGAGGGCGAGGAGTCCGCGCAGGGCACCACCTGGGGTACGTACACGGTGGAGGGCACCTGGGACGGCGAGACGTTCCATCTCACCGGGACGGGCCCCGCCCCGGCCGAGCCGTCCGCGTCCCCCGACGACCCCCGGCTCGCGCCGGACAACGCCGGGGCGGCTGGAGCCGGGACCGCCGCCGACGAGCTGCACGATGAGGTGTACGGCGACCTCGACGCCCTCGCCGGCTGGGTCGAGAACGGCTACGTCTGGGTGACGGTCGTCTACGACGACGGGAGCATCCAGCGCTACGCCGACGACACGTACAGCGCCGACACGGTCGTCGTGCAGTCGGCGCTGCAGGACGTCGGGTAGGCGGGCCACGCGATCGGGCCGGCGCAGACCCCGGGCACGACGAAGGCCTCGCCGGAACACCGGCGAGGCCTTCGGCCACAGGGGTATCGAGTGGAGCTGCCGGGAATCGAACCCGGGTCCGGTATCGGTTGACGAGGACTTCTCCGGGCGCAGTCTGCTATGGATTTTCTCGGCCCCCGCGCTCGCGCAGACACGTTCGCGGACAGGCCCAGTCACCTAAGTGTTCCCGTGGCCCCGATGACGAGAGCTACGAGCAGTGGCTTTCTAGATGACGCGGACTACCGGAGCGAAAGCAGACTCCGGGCCCACGGACTTCGGGCTCGCTCAGGCGGCGAGGGCGAAGTCGTTGCGCGAGTTATCGGCAACTATTGGTTTACAGGCATCGTTTACGAGATAAGCCTGCATCCTCGGCCCGCTTCTCCTCGAAGCACGACCACCGTCGAAACCGATCAGCCCCTATGGATTTTTCAACCAGCTCCCCGAGCTCTCGCCCGTGAAGTGTTCCCAGTCTAGGTGATCAACACCCTGGCAGGGAACGTTATTTCCGCCACGGCTCGCTGCGAGACCGGCCCGAGCTCTGCTGAGCCTGCGGCTCAGGCTCTGCTTGTCTGTCGGCTGAGCCTGCGGCTCCGCTCCGGGCGCGTGCCTCGTTCCTCGGCCCCCACCCAGAGCAGCGCGTACGGGGC
>NZ_JBHWZO010000465.1:0-1427 GCF_042728455.1 Promicromonospora sp. NPDC060204 | reverse complement strand
CCCGCATCCTGCGGGAGACCCGGCCTCGTGTCACGAGATCAATCGGTCAGGCGACGATGTAACGGGTGTCACCGATCGTGACCTCGACACTCAACGTGCCGCCCAATGCCTGGGCGTAACGGCGCAAGGTGTCGAGCCGAGTCGATTCCGCGCCTCCGGACTCGATCTGCGAGACCCGGTTCTGGCCCACGTGCATCCGCTCGGCAAGCTCGGCCTGGGTCAGGGCTTGCTGAGTGCGAAGCTCTCGCAGCTGCCAGGCACGCTGTCGCGCCAGGAGCCGTTCCTCGGCAGCAGCCACCTTCTCCGGGTCGACCGGGCGAGCCCGGTCCAGGTCATCAAGGCTTCGGGTCATCGTTCCTCTCCTCTTCCAGCATCGCCGTCAGCGCGCTTCCTGAGCGCCTCGAGATGGGCGTCATAGCGGTCGTCGGCCATCGGGATCGCGGACCTGTACCAATCCTGCCATCGCCCTGCCTTGTCACCGGCGACCAGGAGAATCGCTGATCTCGCGGGGTCGAAAGCGAACAACACTCGTAGTTCGCTGCGGCCCGCGGACCCTGGTCGCAGCTCCTTCATGTTCTTGTGCCGCGATCCGACCACCGTGTCCACGAGCGGCCGTCCGAGCTGCGGACCTCGGTCACGCAAGACTTTGATCGCAGCACGAACCTGAACGAACGACTCCTCCTCCAACCCTGTCAACCACACGAACACACCCTCATCGAACTCCACGTCCCAGGACACATTATCAGGCTATCCTGATGCACTGATAGTCGCCCGGTGAACAAGTGGCACGAATGGCCGACGAGGCCGTTCATCGGCGGAAGCCTCCCGGAGATCCATGCCTGATCACTCGCGCGCGAACAGGCTGCGGTCTCCTCGCATGTGTGGCGGCGCGAGGAACCTCGGCCGGTTGAAGAGTGCGACCGATCCGATGAGCACGAGCGAGACCAGCACGCCGGCCAAGCCGATCTCCAGGACGGTCGACCGATACTTCTCGTCGAGGAACGCGGAACCCGTCGCCACCCAGAGCGATCCCATCATCAGGACCCCAGGTAGAAATGCCCTGGTCATCGCGCGAGCCACCCGATCGTTTCCCTGGCTCATGCGCATCTGCAGGATGCTGTCCGTCATCCGCTCCGCGACGACGGGCTTTCGCCACAGCTCGATCGCGACCCAGACAAGAACCGCGAGCGTCAACCCGACGATCACGAAGAAACCCGCGTGGAGGCCCAAGCCCTCGGAACCCAGGATCGGATTCAGCGCCCCCTCGATATATCCGTTCATCGGAGGAAGCCTCCCAGAACGCATGCGCATCGCGAAGGGTTACGGAGAGGGAGCAGTGCTACCTCTCCGTTACCCAGCCTGTCGGCACGTCTTCACACCCGGCGGTCCAGATTCGACCCGGCCCGGGTTCGCCCCGACGGATCCCC
>NZ_JBHWZO010000464.1:0-1438 GCF_042728455.1 Promicromonospora sp. NPDC060204 | reverse complement strand
CTCTGAGGGCTCAGAGAGCGACCACTCCTACGTTCGATGGCGGCTCGGATATCAGCCGTCCGGCGTCTAGATCGACTGAGCCGCCCATTCCTCGCGGTTAGAGGTGGCTCCGTGAATTGTCCAGCCGAAACGGCAAAGAATGCGTTGACGCAATGTGTTCTGCGTGCCACGCAAACGAACGAACTCCCCTCGCGGAATGCCGCGAGGGGAGTTCGTCTGCTGGGGGAGTGATTCCAGCTCCGCTACCGGAAGCCCTTGGACGGGGCTACCAGGTCAGCGGTGTCGCACCAGGTCAGAGACCCAGGAGCTGCAGGATCTGCTCAAGGGTGCAGCCCAGGTTGTCCAGCAGGTGCGAGATGATGTCGATGAGGCTCACGTGTGCGAGTCCTTTCACAAAAGGGGATCACCAGACGATGTCCGGTGAGTCGAACGGTGTTCGCGTTCCATACGTTAAGTAGGCGACACGGACACTGCAACGTGAAAGGGATATTGGCGTGTAAAGCGCGAAATGATTCCCGCTGTGATACCGCCGGTGCGCTCGGTCTCAGCGGGCCTCGAGGACGACGAAGAGGAAGCAGATGAACGCAGTCCGCTCGCCGCTCATGATGCGGGGCGGGAGGAGCTCGGCCGGCGTGTCCGGGGACGGCGGGGGCTCGGCGATGGACGCGATGTCGAACCCCACGGCGGTGAAGGCGTCGATCATCGCGTGCAGGGGCCGGTGCCAGTAGGTCAGCGTCCCTGGCTGGCCCGCGAAGTCGTACTCCTCCGAGAACTGCCGGACGGCGAAGTAGTCCTCCTTCGGAAAGTTGAAGGGGCGCACGAGCGGGTGGTTGACCGAGAGGATGAGCCGGCCGCCCGGCTTGAGGACCCGGCGCAACTCGGTCAGCGGCGGCTGCCAGTCCTCGAGGTAGTGCAGGACGAGCGAGGAGACGACGTCGTCGAAGGTGTCGTCCGCGTAGGGCAGCGGCCGGGCGAGGTCCGCGACGGTCAGCGGGACGTCGTCGCCGAGCCTGCGGCGGGCGAGCTCGATCATCGACGGGCTCCCGTCGAACCCGGTCATCTCGGCGCCGCGGTCACGCAGCTCGGCGGACAGCGGTCCGGAGCCGCAGCCGGCGTCGAGGATCTTGCGCCCGCGCACGTCGCCCGCGAGGCGGACCATGGCCGGTCGTTCGTACCAGGCGTTGAGCAGGCTCCCGGAGTTCTCGGTGTCGTAGCTGGCTGCGAACTCGTCGTAGTGGTCGGCCTTCATCGGATCCTCTTCGTCGGACGGTCCATGTCCCGCCTGAAGTTATCGGGACGGAACACCGCACAGGCCTCGGGGCGCCATCCCTCCTTCAAGTGCGCTGAGTTCCTCCCAGCCACACGCACAAGACGCCCGTCGGCGGAGGCTTGTGCGCTTCTACCCCGTCATTGGGCCCGGAATCGCACTGATTACGGG
>NZ_JBHWZO010000463.1:0-1439 GCF_042728455.1 Promicromonospora sp. NPDC060204 | reverse complement strand
ACGCCTGTTCCGGGCACAATCGCTGGGCTGCGGCGCGCACCGGCGTCCGCGCAGCACCCCGTCGTGATGTATCTTGACGTCAAGATACTCGACGGCGAGGAGTTGTGATGGCCGACTGGAACCCCGGCGCCTACCTGCAGTACACGGACGAGCGGTCCCGCCCGTTCACGGAGCTGGTCGCCCGCGTGCCGGGCACGCCCGCCACGATCGTCGACCTCGGGTGCGGCCCGGGTCACCTCACCCCGGTGCTCCGCGCCCGCTGGCCCGAGGCCCACGTCACCGGGGTGGACGCCTCCCCCGCCATGATCGACCGGGCCCGTGCCGCCGACCCGGGCACCGAGTACGTGCTGGCCGACCTGAGCACCGACGAGCACACCGCCGACCTCGTGATCAGCAACGCGGCGCTCCAGTGGGTCCCGGGGCACCGCGAGCTCCTCACGACGCTCGCCGACCGTGCCACGCGGACCTTCGCGTTCCAGGTGCCGGGCAACCACGACGCGCCCAGCCACCGGCTCCTGCGGGAGGTCGCCGCCCGCGCGCCGTACGCCGACGTCGTCGGACCGGTCGATCGGCGGGCCACCGCCGACCCTGCCGAGTACCTGGAGATCCTGGCCCGGCCGGGCTGGTCCGTCGACGCGTGGGAGACCACGTACACGCACGTGCTGCAGGGGCCGGACCCGGTGCTGCGCTGGATCTCCGCGACCGGCGCCCAGCCCACCCTCCAGGCGCTGGAGGCGAAGGACCCAGCCCTGCGCGCCCGGTTCGAGGAGGAGTTCGGCGCGGCGCTCCGGGAGGCGTACCCCGAGCACCCGCACGGCACGCCGCTGGCGTTCCGCCGGGTGTTCGCGGTCGCCACCCGGGCCTGAGGCGGCGCCCGGCATCAGCCCCGCTGGGTGACCTTGGCCTCGAGCCCGGCCAGCTCGGTGTCGACGTACCGCCGCGTGCGCCGCCGCACCAGGTTGCCGAGCAGCCAGGCCAGCCCGCCGGTCTGCGTGATCGCGAGGGTCACGCGGGAGCGGCCGTCGGGCAGCGGCTCGACCAGGTGCTCCGCCTGGGTGGTCAGGCCGGGCGCCTCGCTGATCCACGCGAAGTGGCGCGGCGGGTCCCACTCGTCCATCAGCCAGATCGCGAGCGGCAGCTTGGGCTGCTCGATCCGCACCTGCGTGCCGACGTCCGGCGGGTTGGGCCCGTCGATGATCTCGACCGACGTCATGGACGACGTCCAGTCGGGCATGTGCTCGACGTCGGACAAGACCGCCCAGACGGCCTCGGGCGAGGCGTCGATCGCGGCGGTGGTGCTGTAGCTCGGCATCGGTGCTCCTGTCCTGGAGGGGTGGGGGCGGGGGGGGGCGGGGCCCCCAAAAAAGACAACAAGGCAACAGAAAACGCCCCGCCCCCCCCCCCCCCGCCCCCCCCCCCACACCCCCCCCCCCGCCCCC
>NZ_JBHWZO010000462.1:0-1445 GCF_042728455.1 Promicromonospora sp. NPDC060204 | reverse complement strand
CCCGGGGGGGGGTGGTGGCGCGGGGGGCCCCCCCGCTTTTGGGGCCCGCGTACCTCGCCCCCCGCGCGGTGCTCGGCGAGCACGTGCGCGCCGTCGACCCCGAGCGGTACCGCGCCCGGTTCCGCTGGATCACGGCGCACGTCGAGGAGCTGCGCGCCGCCGGCCGCGTGCGGCCCGACGTCGACCCCGAGGCGGTCTCGCTCGCGCTGTCGAGCGTGACGATCGGGCTGCTGTCCGCCTCGGCGCTGATCGGGCCGCTGACGCCGGACCGGCTGCGCGCCGCGCTCGGCGTGGTCGAGGGGCTGGTGCGCGAGGGCATCGACGTCGGCCCGGAGGCGGGCACCGATGACGTCGGGCCGGGCGAGATGGGCGCTGCCGGCGTCGGCGTGGGCGAGGTGGGCGCTGACGAGACGGGCGCCGCCGAGGCGCGTGCCGGCGGCGTCGGCCGTGCGGAGAGGACCGGGTCATGACGACCACGACCACCGCCTTCGACGACGTCCGCGACCTCACCGTGGCGGGCGGACCGATCCGCCTCTACACGAGCGGCCGCCCCGACGCGCCGCCGGTCCTGCTGCTGCACGGCGCGATGCTGGACACCGCGGAGCTGGACTGGATGCACGTGGCGCCGGCGCTCGCGGAGCACTTCCGGGTACTGGCGATCGACCTGCCGCGGCACGGCGGCAGCCGACCCTGGTCGGGGCCCGTGGACCAGCCGCTGCTCCAGCGGGTCGTGACCGGGCTCCTGGACCAGCTCGGCATCGAGCGGACCGCGCTGGTCGGGCTCTCGATGGGCGGCGGCGTGTCGATCGGCACGGCGCTCGACCACCCCGACCGGGTCAGCGCCGCGGTGCTGCTGGCGCCGGGCGGGCTGGGTGCGCGGCGTCCGGCGCAGCTCGTGACCTGGCTGTCCACGCGCACGCCCGGGCTGCTCCGCGCGACCACGGCATGGCTGGCGCGGAGCCCGCGCGCGGTGCGCCGCTCGCTCGTCGACAACCTGCAGCACGGCGCGGACACGCGGGGCTTCGAGCGGGCGGTCGAGCTCGCGCAGCGGGAGGCCGAACAGAAGGACAGGCACCGCGAGCCGGCCCTCGACGACTGGCAGGCGCTGTCGTTCGGCCCGTTCGCGATGCGCACCGACTTTCTCCCGGACCTGCACCGGATGACGGTGCCGACGCTCTGGGTGCGCGGCTCGGAGGACCCGCTGGTGCTCCAGCCCGAGCTCGACGCCGCAATCGCCGCTGCGCCTGGCGCGCGGTCGGCGGTGCTGGACGGAGCGGGCCACCTCTCCACGCTGGACCAGCCGGACCGGGTGGTGGCCCTGGTGCGGGAGTTCCTCCTGGCGCACGCGGGGAGTGCCGAGCCGGACCGTCGCTGACGGCGCTGCGCTGAGTGGGCGCGCAAGGTGCGCTTCTACCCAGCGATTGGGCCCGAAAACAGCCCCGTTT
>NZ_JBHWZO010000461.1:0-1452 GCF_042728455.1 Promicromonospora sp. NPDC060204 | reverse complement strand
ATTCGTCCGGGGCCTCGTCGTGCACCATGTGGCCCACGCGGATCTCCACGAGCCGGCCGTGGGCCACGCGCGAGGTGAACTCCGCGAGGTCCGCCTGGTCCACGTTGCTCGTGGGGCCGCCCGCGACGACGAGCACCGGCGCCTCGATCCCCAGCGCGTCGTCCCACCAGGCCGGGTCGGGGTCGCCGCGCTGGGCGCGCAGGGCGTTGACGAGCGGCCAGTCGAACGGGACGGGGTGGTCTGGCTCGTCGAACGGCTCGAACCGCGGCCCACCGGGGCGCGGCGGCGCGGCGTCCTCGAGGACGAGCCGGGTGACGGGGGCCGGCTTGGTGGTGGTTGTCCCGGTGGAGGCCGGCCCGTTGGTGGCCGAGGTGGTGGCGTTCAGGGCGGTGGTGACCAGGGCCGCGGTGACGGCGCCCATCGAGTGCCCGACGATCGCGAAGCCGTCCGGGGCCGCGACCGGGCGGGCCGCGACCGTGCCGCCGGCGTCGGCCGCGCCGGCGGCGTCGTCCTGGGCGGTCACGCCGAGGGCGGCACAGAACGCGAGGGTGTCGGCCGTCATCAGCTCGTACGAGTAATGCCCGGGGCGGTCGCTGTCGCCGTGGCCGCGCGCGTCGGGGGCCAGGACGCGGTACCCGAGCGCCGCGAGGTCGTCGAGCAGGGGATCCCAGGACAGCGAGCTCTCGCCGAGGGCGTGCAGCAGGAGCAGCACCGGTGCGGCGGGGTCGCCGGCCTCGCGGTAGGCGAGGCGCAGGGGTGCGGTGGCGGCCGGTCCGGCGTCGGCGGGCGCGGTGGCGGCCGGTCCGGCGGTGTCGGGCGCGGCGTGGGCGGGCGTGGCGGTGTGTGCGCCGTCGGCGGGCGTGGCGGCGGTCGGCGCGACGGCGTCGTCGTGTTCGCCGTGGGAGGCCGTGGCGAGGGCGGCCGTTGTGCTGGTGTCTGCGGTGGTGGACGCGGTGCCGGTGGGCGCGACGGCGTCGTCGTGCCGCAGGGGTGCGTGCTGGATGTCGACGTGGCGGACCGGGTGCTGGGCTGCGGTGGTCATCCGCGCAAGTATGCCGAGCCCGGGACCGGCCGTTGACCAGCGGGAACAACCGGCAGGGAAAATCCGCTGACCGCGTACGGGTCCGGCCGCTACGGTCGGGCGTCGCTGACGCACCGGACGGAGGTGAGACGTGTGAGCAGCAACAAGAAGAACCGAACCCGGCACAGGCACGCGCTCCCGGCCGAGGCCGTGCGCGAACGCGCAGAGCATGCCCGGTCGGGTGCGTCCGGGGTGCACGACGATCAGCAGGCCCGGGCCTACCGCACCGGCGCCACCAACCGCGTGGGCTCCCGATCGGCCCGTGTCCGCGCCGCCATCCGAGCCGACGAGCGCTGACCAGCCCGAGGCCACACGCGGCGGCACGACAGTGCCGCCGAGATCGGTCCCTTGCGTCGAGACCGGTCCCTTGC
>NZ_JBHWZO010000460.1:0-1470 GCF_042728455.1 Promicromonospora sp. NPDC060204 | reverse complement strand
GGGAGGGCTCGACCACGACGGTCGAGCCCTCCCGGGAGACCCGGGTCCACCGATCCGTCGTACACCCCAGAGAGGAACCAACCACATGCTGCGCATCGCCGTCCCCAACAAGGGTGCCCTGTCCGGCCCCGCCTCCGAGATGCTGAGCGAGGCGGGCTACCGCCAGCGCCGGGACACCCGCGAGCTCGTGCTCGCCGACCCCGAGAACGACGTCGAGTTCTTCTTCCTGCGCCCGCGCGACGTCGCGGTGTACGTGGGGACAGGAACGGTCGACGTCGGCATCACCGGCCGCGACCTGATGCTCGACTCGGGCGCGGACGCCGTCGAGCACCTGGGCCTCGGGTTCGCCCGCTCGACCTTCCGCTACGCCGCGCCCGCCGGGCCCGGTGCGACCGACCCCGTGACCGAGGTCGCGGACATCGCCGGCCGCCGCGTGGCGTCGTCGTACACCACGCTCGTGGCCCAGCACCTGGCGAAGCAGGGCGTCGAGCCCGCCGCGATCGTGCACCTGGACGGCGCCGTGGAGTCGAGCGTGCGCCTCGGCGTCGCGGACGTCATCGCGGACGTCGTGGAGACCGGCACCACGCTGCGGGCCGCAGGCCTGGAGGTCTTCGGCGAGCCGATCCTGCGCTCCGAGGCCGTGCTGATCCGGCAGTCCGACGCCGAGCCGCCGGCCGGACTCGACGTCCTGACCCGCCGCCTGGAGGGCGTGATCACCGCCCGCGAGTACGTGCTGATGGACTACGTGGTCCCCGAGTCCCGCCTGGAGCAGGCCGTGGCGATCACGCCCGGCAAGGAGTCCCCGACGGTCTCGGCGCAGCACCACAGCGACGCCCGCGCGGTGCGCGTCATGGTGCCGCGCAGCGAGACCAACCGGATCATGGACGCGCTGTACGACGTCGGGGCGCGCGCCATCATCGTGACCTCGATCCACGCCTCGCGGCTGTAGGACCGATGGGCGCCGGGTCGGGGAGCAGCGCGATCGGCCGCGGCGGGCGTGACGACCGCTTCCGCACCTTTCGCGGCCGGTTCGGCACGCCCACGGCATACGGCATCGCGCTGCTGTTCGCCGGCGGGTGCACGTTCGTCGCGCTGGCGGCGAGCGGCCCCGGGGCGGACGCCGCCAACCGCATCGCGATCATCGTGTTCGGGCTGCTGGGCGCCCTGGTCGCCTGGCGGTTCGGCGCCGTGCGCGCCGTCCCCGACCCCTCCGGGCTCACCGTGGTCAACTACGCGACCAGCCGCCGGCTCGCCTGGCCCGAGATCGTGACGGTCCGGTTCGGGCCCAACGACCCGTGGGTGCACCTCGACCTGGCGGACGGCGACGTGCTCGCCGTCATGGGCATCCAGCGGGCCGACGGCGAGCACGGCATGGCCGAGGCCCGTCGTCTCGTGGCCCTGATCGCGGAGCTGGGCGAGGCCGCGGAGCCCGACCAGCGGTAGCAGGAGCGGGAGAAAAAGTAGAGCGCC
>NZ_JBHWZO010000459.1:0-1484 GCF_042728455.1 Promicromonospora sp. NPDC060204 | reverse complement strand
CCATTGGGCCCGGAAACACGCTGTTTTCGGGCCCAATGACGGGGTAGAAGCGCACCTTTCAGATTCCCGTCGGCGTGAGGGGCGCGGTGGGCAGCGCGATCGGGGTGCCCTGGTGCGCGTACCGGCCCGGCCGCCAGTGGTGTCGGGCGAGCACCCTCGCGACCTGCGCGCCGATACCGCCCGGCCGGTCGTTCTCCGCGGGCCGGAAGCGCAGCATGATGATCCGCCCGGCGGCCAGGAGCTGGTTCTGGCGCGGGGCGTCCCGGACCAGGGCCTGCTCGGTGCTGTGCGGTCCGACGCCGTCGATCTCGACGACCAGCCAGCGCCCGTCGGGGAGCCGCCAGACGAAGTCGACGCGCGCGACGACCTTGCCGTCCGCCACGAACCGCACCTGGAGGTCGTCCGGCAGCACCTCGTTGTCGTGGAACGACAGCCGCGCCGCCGACTCGGCGAAGGACTCCGAGCGCGCGTCGACCAGCCCGAAGAGCTCGTGGAGCCGGCCGCTGCCGTGCCGACGCCGGACCAGGTCGTGCAGCTCCGCGAGACGGGTCGGGGTGAACCCGTGCCGGCGAGCGAGGTCGTCGAGCACGGCGAGGGCGTTCTGGCGGGGGAGCCGACGGAGCGCCTGCGCCGCGGCGTGGTCGATCCGGGCGACCGCGCGGTCGCCGACCTGCACGGTCGGGAACGGTGCGTAGTCCACGACGGCGACGTCGTGCCGCGGGCGCCGGGACGACCGGTCCTCGCGCGCCACCTCCAGCGGAAATTCTCGCGGCAGCCCGGAGACGCCGTGCAGCACGAGCGCACAGCAGCCGGTGGCGACGGCGTCCGGCCCGTGCACGAGCAGCGCGAACCAGGTCCGCCAGCTCGCGGCGTGGCCGAACCAGTCGTCCCTGACCCTGCTGTCGAGCGGCACCGGATCGGTGTCGTACACGGCGCGCGCGGGCTGGTCCAGCGGAGCTGCCCGACCAGGCGGCGCCGGACCTCTCGGCCGATCCCGAGCTCCTCGCACTGGACCGTGGACAGGAGTCCGGCCTGCCGGCGCAGGAGCGGCTCGGCGGCTCGCGGGATCACAAAGGTCTTGGGCACGGGACCAACTTGAGCAGTACGGCGACCGAAGCGCCGGACCGGCGTCGACAGCCTGTGCACAACCGCCGAAAAACGACCCCTGTGGTCGCGCTCGCCTGCCGTTACGACCGTGCCCGGGGTCTCCGTGGGCACGGCCGAGCCCGCCGGCCCGCCGTCCCGGCCGAGTCCGCAGTCCCACCTTCCCCGCAGTCCCACCTTCCCCGCGGGCCCACCTTCCCCGCGGGCCCGCCTTCCCCGCGGGCCCGCCTTCCCCGCGGGCCCGCCTTCCCCGCGGGCCCGCCTTCCCCGCGGGCCCACCATCCCCACAGATCCCGCGGCCATCCCGACCGCCGTCGGCCCGGGTCCAAAACGAAAAGTGCGCCTCTACCCCGTCATTGGGCCCGGAATCAGCGTGATTC
>NZ_JBHWZO010000458.1:0-1504 GCF_042728455.1 Promicromonospora sp. NPDC060204 | reverse complement strand
CCCCGGCGGAGTGACCGGGCCGCAGGTCAGAAGGCTTGCGCCAGGAGGTCGGCGAACAGGGCGTCCGGGTCGACGTCCAGCCCGCGGGCGATGAACCAGTCGGACACGGTGCGGCAGTCGCGCAGCAGCACGTCGCTGGAGAACGGGTTGGCCGCGAGGTCCACGACCTGCGGCAGGTCGATGATGACCAGCCGCTCGCCGTGGGCCAGGATGTTGTACGGCGACAGGTCGCCGTGCGCGAACCCGAGCCGGGCCAGCACGGACATGCCGTGCGTGAGCTGGTCCCAGTACGACTCGAGCAGGTCGTCCGACGGGCGCACCCGGGTCAGGCGTGGCGCGGCGACGGCCTGGGTACGGCCCAGGTCGTCGGTCTCCTCGGTGCCGATGAACTCCATCAGTACCTCGGTCCCGTCGATCTGCACGGGGTAGGGCACGGGCGCGCCCGCCGACCAGGCATCCCGCAGGGCGACGAACTCGGCGTCGGCCCACTGGGTGGCCGACACCGCGCGGCCCCACGCGGACTTGCGGTCCTCCATGGCGCGCTGGTCGCGGGTGCGCCGCACGGTGCGGCCCTCGGTGTACTCGGACCCGCGGTGGAACTGCCCGTGCTCCAGGCTGCGATACCGCTTGGCGACCAGCAGGCAGCGGGTGGCCGCCTGGTCGAGCGCCAGGTCCGGGGCGTCGGACGGCAGCCCGGCGCCCTCCGGGACTGCGCGCTCCACGAGGAACGCGTCGGCCTCCTTCCCGGTCTTGAGGATGCCGAGCTCGGTGTCGAGCGCGGCGTCGCGGGTCACGACCCACTCCGGCAGCGGTTCGGGCCCGCGCGCCCCCTTGGCGACCGAACGCCAGGTGGACCAGCGCTGCCCGGGACCGGGTTGGGTGGGATCGGTCTGGTCGTGGTCGTGGTCGTGGTCGTGCGGGACGACGCCGGACGGGTGCCGGTCGGCGCCGTCCTGAACCGTGCCGTCGTGCTCGAACGCGTCGGAACCGAACCCGTCGGAGCCGAACTCTTCGGCGTCGAACGCGCCCGGGTAGGGGCCTTCCAGGTCCTCGCGGCCGACCCGCACGTTGCGGGCAGGCTGACGCTCGTCGTCGGCCGACCGGTTGGTGTACTTCTTGCCGCCCTTACCGGCTGCTGCCTGGATGAGGACGGACTTCGGTGCTTCGGGAAAACGGGGCAAGTCGGTGCTCCTTGATGCTGGAGCATCGCCGGTTCAGTACCGGGTGCTCCTGGTGACAGTGGCGTCTGCTGCCGCGAAGGCAGCCGCGCGAACGACGTCGTCCATCACTGCCTCCTTCCTGTCCGCACCGTGCTCGAACGCACGTGCCGGAGCCGTTTCCTGCTGGATGAGCTGGCCGGTCAGCGAGCGCCTCAGGGGTAGACCCGATGACCGTGCGAGGAGCATGTCACGCCCGCCGGACGGGGCGCACCTGATTATTTGCGAGGTCGGCAGGTTCCTGTGACGTCGGCAGTTTGCATCGAGGTCGGCACAGGCCTCTGCCG
>NZ_JBHWZO010000457.1:0-1588 GCF_042728455.1 Promicromonospora sp. NPDC060204 | reverse complement strand
GTTGCTTTGAGATCGGTCCATCGATGGACCGATCTCAAAGCAGCCGACCGATCTCACGACCCGGGGCCGTCAGGGTCAGGGGTCCTCACTGCAGCCGCCAGACGGTCCGCGAGCGTCGCGACCGCGGCCCGCAGCTCCGGGCCGTCCTCGACCCGGAAGGCGAACGGCACGCTCGCCAGCCACTCCTGCGCGTACATCGCGGGGTTGCGGGTGGTGCCCGTCAGCACGCACCGGTCCTCCCCGACGGCTTCGAGGCGCCCCATCTGCGCGCCGATCCACGGGGCGACGTCCGCGAGCGGCGCGTCGAACACGACGCGCGTGGTGAACTGCCAGCCGGTGCCGAGATGCTCCTCCAGCGTCGCGACGGGGTCGAGGCCGGCGGGCGGCTCGAACGGCCGGTCCGTGTGCTCGACGGCGAGGACCCGGTCCACGCGGTAGGTGCGCACGGCGTCGGCGCGGTGCGAGTGGCACAGGAGGTACCAGCGCCCGTACCGGACGACGACGGCCCAGGGGTCCACCTCGGCGACCCACTCGCTGCCGGACTCGCCGCGGTAGGTGACCAGCACGCGCCGTCGGGCGGCGACCGCGGCGACGAGCTCGCTGGTGACGGCGGTGTCCGGGCGGGCCGCGTACCGGTCCGGGGCCGCGGACGCGTGCTCGCGCAGGGTGGCGGCCTGCCGGCCGACGTCCTCGGGCAGCGCGCGGATGACCTTGCCGAGCGCGGTGCTGACGAGGTCGTCGGCCTCGGGGTGGCTGTCGAGCACGGCCATGACCAGGCCGAGCGCCTCGGTCTGCGTGAACGTGACCGGCGGGAGCCGGGTGCCGCGCCCGAGCCGGTAGCCGCCGTGCGGCCCCCGGGCCGAGGTGACGGGGATCCCCGCCTCCCGCAGGATCTCGACGTACCGGCGGGCGGCCCGCTCCGTGACGCCGAGCCGGTCGCCGAGCTCGTCCGCCGTCGTGCCCGGGCGCGTCTGCAGGATCTCCAGGGCGCGCAGCGCGCGGGCGGTGGGGCTGGTCTCGGACGGCACGTCTGCAGGCTAGACCTCGGCGAGCGAGTGGGCTGCGCCCGGGTGAGGGTGAAAAGACCCGACGGAAGGAGACGCTCGTGGCCAGCATCACGAAGTCGATCGACGTGGAGGTGCCCGTGCGCACCGCCTACAACCAGTGGACGCAGTTCGAGCAGTTCCCACGGTTCATGGAGGGCGTTCAGGAGATCCGTCAGCTGGACCCGACCCATACGCACTGGAAGACCTCGGTGGGCGGGGTCGAGCGCGAGTTCGACGCCGAGATCACCGAGCAGCACCCGGACGAGCGGGTCGCCTGGGCCAGCAGGACCGGGCCGCAGCAGGCCGGTGTGGTCACGTTCCACCGGCTCCAGGACGACGAGACGCGTGTCACGGTGCAGCTCGACTGGGCGCCGGAGGGCACCACCGAGAAGGTGGGCAGCGCGCTGAACTTCGACGACCGCCAGGTCCAGGGCGACCTCGCCCGGTTCAAGGAGTTCATCGAGTCGCGGGGCGGTGAGACCGGAGCCTGGCGCGGCGACGTGAGCTGACCGAAGGTTCGCGGCCGCGCGCCGGCGCAGGCC
>NZ_JBHWZO010000456.1:0-1724 GCF_042728455.1 Promicromonospora sp. NPDC060204 | reverse complement strand
GCACAGGCCTGTGCCGACCTCGATGCAGACTGCCGACCGCGCAGGAATGTGCCGACGTCGCCGCAGGCCGCCTCCCGGACCGTTCCGTCGGCGGGTGTCGTTCTGAGCAGGGTGTCGTTCTGGGCGTGGCCCGTTCGTCGTCCTCATGGACGCCCGGCCGATGAGCTTCGACGTGGCTGGTCGTCGGTACGTGGAGAGGCGTCGTCCGCACGCCGGGCAGCCCGTCGACCGAGGAGAGCACATGACCACGACACATGAGCACCACCCCGACCAGGAAGGTGCCGCGAGCGCCCAGGCAGGCTCCCCCGGCGTGCCGCCCGTCGTCGACCGGGCCGCCTGGCAGGCCGCGCGCGACGAGCTGCTGGTACGGGAGAAGGCGCACACCCACGAGGGCGATGCGATCGCGGCGGAACGACGCCGGCTGCCGATGACGGAGGTCGACGCGGGCGCCGTCGTCGTCGGACGGGACGGGCCCACCACGCTGCTGGACCTGTTCCAGGGCCGCGAGGAGCTGGTCGTCTACAAGCACATGTGGCACCCGGGCGAGCCGTTCGAGAACCAGTGCGAGGGCTGCACCCTGACCTACTGGGCGGTGCAGGACCCGGCCTACCTGACCGCCCGCGGCGTCTCGTTCGCGGTGTTCGCGAAGGCGCCCTACACGGAGCTCGCGCCGTTCGTGGAGTTCATGGGGTACCCGGAGCACTGGTACTCCGTGCTGGACTACTCCGCGCAGGACGGTGCGGACGAGATCGTGGGCGGCGACGAGTTCGGCACCTGGGTGTGCTTCCTGCGGCAGGGCGACCGGGTGTTCCTCACCAACTCGGTCACCGGACGGGGCGCGGAAGCCACCATGCCGGCGCTGGCGCTGCTCGACATGACGGCGCGCGGCCGGCTGGAGTCGTGGCAGGACTCCCCCGACGGCTGGCCGGAGGGCAAGGGTCCGGGCTGGTTCTGGCGCACCCACGAGGACGGCGCCGGCAACAGCTGGACCGGCGGCCGGCCGGCCATCCAGTGGACCCGCCCGGGCGCGATCCCGGTGACGACGGCCGAGCACCACCACCACTGACCCCGGCCTCTGCCCGCTGCCCGGCGTCGGCTGGATACGCGCGTGGGTGCCGGGGGCGCGGTGTACGGAGGCGCGGCGTACGGAGGTGCGCTTCTACCCCGTCATTCGGCCCGGAATCAGCCGTGTTTCGGGCCCAATGACGGGGTAGAAGCGCACATCGGCGGCCCCGCCACGGCGCGGGCGTGTTCGGCGTGGTCGGACTGCTCCGGACAGCACGTATCGGTCCACTGCCGGACGGGCTGAATGAGATCGGTCCGCCGCCGGACGGGCAGCCCGCGCTCAGTCCAGTGCCGACCAGGCTGAACGAGATCGGTCGGTTGCGTCGAGATCGGTCGGGCGACCGACCGGTCTCGACGCAAGGGACCGATCTCGGTGGCACTGCCGGGTACGGCACTGGGCCGGTCTAATGCTGAGTTGCAGCAGGAGTTCAGTCCATTGCTCAGTCGGCAGCCCACGTCTGTGGGTGCCAACCGGACAGCACGAGATCGGTCCACTGCCGGACGGGCTGAATGAGATCGGTCCGCTCCCGGACGGGCAGCTCGTGTTCAGTCCAGTGCCGACCGGGCTGAACGAGATCGGTCGGTTGCGTCGAGATCGGTCGGGCGACCGACAGATCTCGACGCAAGGGACCGGTCTCGACGCAAGGGACCGACTGTCT
>NZ_JBHWZO010000455.1:0-1751 GCF_042728455.1 Promicromonospora sp. NPDC060204 | reverse complement strand
GAATTCCCGCGTCCGACCCGGCAAAATCCTTAGTGTTCGACGAAACAAAAATCACGTCATCAACGGTCGATTCCCCAGCGATACGGACCACGCTGAGCCAAATTGACGCATCGCGACTGCCAATCGCAGAGCCATTTTCGGCGGCACGGGCAGGCGCCCTGCGGGAAGCTTCGCGGAACAGCGCTTCGCGAGCATCTTCCCCATCAGTGGGCCAAATTTCGAATATTTGCACGAGTTCGCCGCGCCAGCCAGTAGCCGCGTTTGCAGGATCAGGAATATAGAAACCCAGATCCTCATCTTTGAAGACCTTTGCAGCCTTCGCCAAAGCCGTACGAAGCCCTGTAGAAGCTGCTTCAGCGGCCGCAAGTCTCTGATGAACGCTCTCTTCAAGAACAACATCGGTCACTACGACCCGCATGGCTTTGAGTTCCGCAACCTTCAAGAGAGCAGACATTAGCGGGTTATCCCGCACCCGGCCGCTCCTGGGCAGGACACATGTATCCAAGATCAATACATCTGTCATGCTAGACCACCGGCACGGATGGCGTCTCTGAAACACTCTCCAAGCGCTGGATCATTTCGGCTGCAAGATCGCTAAACAGCTCATACGTGTCCTGCGCCCGCGTGAACTGAGCTCCCCGCGCCTCAGTGCCCGTAAGCTCGAAGATGGCCGAGCGATTTCGCTGTGCCATTGGGATCAGGCTCGACAGATTCCGAACCTCGCCGATCTTTCCATCAGTGCTGGGTACGCGAACTCCTGCGTCAGTTAAAGGAGTCACGATACCATTGAGATATTGGTCCGGGATCTGCGCTATCCAGCGTCGGTACGCCTCGGCAGGCTGCTCCCGATAGACAGCAAATTGCTGACTTATGTACCCGAGCGGGGACGGCTTTCCCTCCGGCAGTTCGAACTCCAGCCTCAATGCCCGTCGTTCCGCAGCACCTCGCGCGATCGTCCACTCCTCGACCCACCGAGCGGCACTTTCACCGACACTCGGCAGCGCAGTGAGAGAAAACAGGTCTGGAGACATAGGGATAACAAACCCGTCCGCTGCAAGCAGCGCAGCACGGTTGAATGCACCGACGTTGGGGCCTAGATCCATGAACACGAAATCAGCAGAAACACTATTGCCGACCTGTTGCGACAGTCTCGCAATAGCGGTGCTTACACGGAACCCGCGCGGATTACCCGCCAACGCAGACGTCCAGCCCTCAGGAGCAATCTCCTCGAACACGCTCAGGCGGATATGCCCGGGCAGAACCCAGGCATTGTCGCGAATCTTTACCGGTTCGATCTCTGCGACATCACCGTAACCCTCCACCAGGGGGGCAAGCCCGTCATAGATTGTGCGAGACTCCTTGTAGACCGACTCAATCTGCTCGTCGTTAAGGCTAATACTCGTCAAGTTCGCCTGAGCGTCACCATCGACAAACAAAACTCGCTTGCCTTGCCGCTGTAGCGCCATGCCCAGATTGAATAGCAGAGTCGTCTTGCCGACCCCACCTTTGTGATTGTAGAAAGCGATCGTTCGCAATTGACTCACCATCCACTTCGGGATTGAACTCCTGCCCACGGCCTACAGCGGGACTGGGGCCGCGCAACGAAGATCCTAGAGCCCGTGGAGCTATCGCGGAGCAGCGACACCCATTGATCACCCCATCGCTCAGTACTGACAGGTCACGTCCAGCGTGCCCCTACAAGGTCCGTGAGGACTTTCTTTACTGGCTCAAGGCGCGGCTTCGCCGCGCGG
>NZ_JBHWZO010000454.1:0-1791 GCF_042728455.1 Promicromonospora sp. NPDC060204 | reverse complement strand
GTCGGGACAGAACCCTCGTTCTGTCCCGCCACAGCTCTACCCCTGAGGAGCCGGCACCGGCTCGTCCCAGACGTCCTCGTCCATCCGCCTGGCCCGGACGGCCTCGGCGCGGGCCGCGAGCTCGGCGTCCGGCGGGAACGTGATCTCCTCCAGGCACAGCCCCTCCGGCGGCACGACGAAGACACCCGCGTCCCGGCGCCGGCTCGCCAGGAGGACGCCCGGCCAGCTCGAGTCACGCCGGCCCTCGCCGACCGCGATCGACGCGCCGACGAGCGCACGCACCATGTTGTGGCAGAACGCGTCGGCGACGACGTGCCCCACCACGAGGCCCGCGTCCGGCCCGTCGGCGGGCCGTTCCCAGGCGATGCTCTGCAGCTCCCGGATGGTCGTGGCCCCGGGTCGGGGCTTGCAGTACGCGGCGAAGTCGCGCACCCCGGTCAGGGGGCGCACGGCGGCGTCCATGGCCCCGACGTCGAGCGGCTTGCGGTTCCACAGGACGTGCCGGCGGCGCAGGGGGTCGCGCAGCGCGACGTCGTCGGCGATCCGGTAGGTGTAGCGGCGGCGCAGCGCGGAGAAGCGCGCGTCGAACCCCACGGGCGCGGGCGCGGCCCGGCGCACCACGAGGTCCCCGGGGAGCACGCCGCCCAGCCGGGTCACCAGCGCGTCGCCCGGCGCACGGTCGGAGCGGCCCGGCAGCGCGGCCCAGCCGTCTGCGTCGACGTCCACGTGCGCCACCTGGCCCCGGGCGTGCACGCCCGAGTCCGTGCGCCCGGCGACCGTGAGCCGGGGCGCCGGCAGGCCGCGCTGCACGCTCCGCAGCACCTGCGCGAGCCCGTCCTCCAGCGTGCCCTCGACGGTGCGCAGGGCCGGCTGACGGGCCCAGCCCGCGAAGTCGGTGCCCTCGTAGGCGAGGTCGAGCCGGACCCGGATGAAGTCGTTCACGACAGCCATCTTCCCCGATCTGCCCGCCGGGGTTCGTACAGTGACGTCATGGCAGACACCCTCACGCTGGCGGTCGACTGTGGCGGCGGCGGGATCAAGGCGGCCGTCCTCGACACGTCGGGGACCGCGCACGCGACACCCGTCCGGGTGCCGACGCCCTACCCGCTCCCGCCCGAGCTGCTCGTCGACACGATCGCGAAGATCGCCACGGACCTCCCCGCCGCCGCGCGGGTCACGGTCGGCATGCCGGGCATGATCCGCAGCGGTGTGGTGGTGCACACGCCGCACTACATCACCCGGTCGGGGCCCCGTTCCCGGGTCGTGCCCGCGCTCCTGGACGCGTGGAGCAGCTTCGACATGCAGGCGGCGGTCGCGGCCCGCCTGGGGCTGCCCGCGCTCGTCCTGAACGACGCCGAGGTGCACGGCGCGGGCGTGGTCGCGGCGTCGGGCCTGGAGCTGGTGATCACGCTCGGCACGGGCCTCGGGACGGCGATGTTCCACGGCGGGCGCATCGCGCCGCACCTGGAGTGGTCGCACGCTCCCGTGCGCCGCAGCCTCACGTACGACCAGTACATCGGGGAGCCCGAACGACGCCGGCTCGGGGACGGGCTGTGGTCACGGCGCGTGGTCACCGTCGTGGACGGGCTGCGGCCCGTCTTCCACTGGGACCGGCTCTACATCGGCGGCGGCAACGCGCGCTGCATCACGCCGTCGGCGCTGGCCCGCCTGGGCGACGACGTCGTCATCGTGCCCAACTCGGCCGCGCTCGTGGGCGGCGCGCGGGCCTGGGACCTTCCGCCGTCCTGACCTGTCGGACGACGACGCCGGCCGCACCCTCCGTACGGAAGG
>NZ_JBHWZO010000453.1:0-1824 GCF_042728455.1 Promicromonospora sp. NPDC060204 | reverse complement strand
GGCGTTGTTCCGGGCACAATCGCTGGGCTGGCGGGTGTGTGGGCCGCGGCGGCCGTCGTCGGCTACGCGACCTCGATGTAGTCCAGCTCCGTGAACGCCGTCCCCTTGCCGAGTCGGATGGTGTTCCAGCCGGCCTGGAGCGTGATGTCCTTGCTGGACTGCTGCCAGTTGTCCCAGCCGGTGATCGGGTAGCTGATCGTCCCGGCCGACGCCCCGTTGACCGTGACCGTGTGCGACGCCGTCACGGCCGAGCCGTTGGCGTAGCCAACGTGCAGCGTGTAGCTGCCGGACGTCGGCACGTAGATCGAGCCGACGTCGACCCAGCTGTCGGCGTGGTCGATGTACGCGGCGACCTTGCCGTCCGACGCGCCGGCCGCGTTCTCGCGGACCGTGCAGTTGTTCAGGGTGCCGCGCTCGGCCTCGTAGCGCACCCGGCTGCCGCGCACCACGGGGTTGCCGTTCGCCCAGCCGAGGTCGGCGACGTACATGCCGCGCCCGCCCGCGTCCCGGTGCCCGTGGAAGACGAGCTTGTCGCCCCCGGCGTCCCGCAGCACGTCGGCGCCGCCAGGTCCGGACACCGCGCCGTCGAGCGAGTCGGTGGTCATGAGGAACCGGAACGCCTTGGTGTACGGGCCGGTGATCGAGTCGGCCACCGCGTAGTTCGTGCCGTACGAGTTGGTGCTGTACGGGCCCGCCGAGTAGAAGAGCACGTACTTGCCGCCCACCTTGGTCACGACGGGCGCCTCGATGATGCCGGCCTCGTCGGCCCGGTCGTTGCGCAGCACCTGGGTGGCGCCGCCCTGGAACGTGAGGCCGTCCGCGGCCACGCGCTGCACGTGGATCCAGGTGGTGGCGCCGATGGCGTTGCCGTCGTTCTTCCACAGGATGTACCGGGTGCCGTCGGCGTCGACGAAGCTGGACGCGTCGATCGCGCCGCCCGCCTCCAGCGGGCAGATCAGCGGATCGCTGCCGACGGGGACGAACGGGCCGCCGGGGGAGTCGGCCAGCGCCGCGCCGATGCACTGGCGGCCCGACGCGTTGTGCCAGGCCGTGTAGTAGAGGAGGTACTTGCCGTCGGCGCGCTGCGAGACGTTGGGCGCCCAGGTGCGCCCGGTCTTGGCCCACGCGCCGAGGGTCGGCAGGGCGTCGGTGGACTGGAAGGTCCACGGCCCGTCCGGGTCGGGTGCGGTGGCCCAGGGCAGGTTCTTGCCCTGGTTGGTGGCGTACGCGTAGTAGGTGCTCCCGAACTTCGACACGTCGGGGTCGGGGAAGTCGCGGTCGAGCACGAGGCTCGGCCGGACGGTCGTCTGGATGGCGGCGTCGTCGGCGGCTGCGTCGGCATTGAGTGCGTCGGCGCGGGTCGCCGCGTCTCCGGGAGCGGTGACGGCGGGGGCGCCGTCGTCGGCCGGTGCCGCGACCGCGGGGGCGACCGCGAGGGCGCCGGCGGCGAAGGCGGCGGCCGCCGCACCGGCGACAAGCTTGAGCGGGCTGAAGCGAGGAAGTACCACGTTGAACCTCCGGGCGATCGAAACTCGACGGGTGAATTGTCGCCATCTCGCGGCCCTGTGTAAAGGCCCTGGCCCTCGCCGGGCGGCTCGCGGGTGATTCCGGTCCAACGTTAGATCGGTTCGACGCCGGTGGCCCGACCGTCCGCGCACCAGTTGTGTGCGGACGCCGTCCGCAGGTCGGATGCTGCCGCCGTCCTGCTGCCGCCGTCCTGCTGCTGGCGCGCTGTGAGTGCCGCGCCGTCGGCAGTTCGCGGCGCTGTCGGCGGTTTGCACCACAGAGTCGGCAGTTTGCCTTGAGGTCGGCACAGGCCTGTGC
>NZ_JBHWZO010000452.1:0-1835 GCF_042728455.1 Promicromonospora sp. NPDC060204 | reverse complement strand
GGTATTTGCGCCCTCGAACCGTTTCGACAGCGCAAATACCCAGCACTCAACGAGGGGGGTGGGGGAGGTTGCGGCGGACGACCTTGCCTGTCGGGTTGCGGGGGAGTTCCGGCAGGAAGTGGATGTCGCGGGGGAGCGAGAAGCGCGGGAGCGTGTCCCGGAGGCGGTCCAGCAGGGTGTCCGCCGTGAGCGTCGCGCCCTCGCGCAGCACCACGTACGCGGCGAACCGGTGGCCGAACCGCTCGTCGGGCACGCCGAACACCGCGACGTCCGCGACCTCGGGCAGGGCGGTGATCGCGTCCTCCACCGGGCGGGGATAGACGTTCTCGCCGCCCGAGACGATCATGTCGTCGGCCCGGCCCACCACGTACAGCCGGCCCTCGGCGTCGAGGCGGCCGCGGTCGCCCGTGGCCATCAGGTCGCCGAACATCGGCTTGCCCGTGCCGTTCGTGTACCCCTCGAACAGCATGCCGTTGCCCACGCAGATCTGGCCGACGTCGCCCTGCGGGACGGGCCGGCCGGCGTCGTCCAGGATGCCGATGCGGGTGCCGAGCGGCGGCCGCCCCGCCGTCGTCGGCTGCGCGGCGAGGTCCGCGGGCGTCGAGATGGAGGCCCAGGAGGCCTCGGTCGAGCCGTACAGGCCGTAGAGCACCGGGCCGAACTCGTCGAGGAACTGCGTGATCCGCTCGGCAGGCATGGCCGAGCCGGAGTAGGCGACGACGCGCAGGGACGACGTGTCGTACCGGGCCTTCACCTCGGCGGGCAGGTCGAGGATGCGCTGCAACATGACCGGCACCGCTACCAGAGCCGTCACCCGGTGCTCGGCGATCATCCGGAGCGTCTGCTCGGCGTCGAACCGGCGCGGCAGCACCAGCTCGGCGTGCAGCGCCATGCCGAGCTGCAGGGCCGCGAGCCCCCACGTGTGGAAGATCGGCGTGGTGATCATCATCCGGTCGCCGGCCCGCAGCGGGATGACCGACAGCAGCGACGCCGCCTCGCTGAGACCGTGCGGCTGCGGACGGCGGGCGCCCTTCGGGGTGCTCGTGGTGCCCGACGTCATGACGACGGTCCGGCCCGGCTTCCCGGGGATCGGCACCCGCGCCGCGTCGCCGTCCGCGACGAGCTCGGCGAGGCCGGAGGCGCCGTCGTCGGCCCAGGTGGTGACGACCGGCAGGCCGGCGGGCAGGTCGGGCTCCTGGTCCAGGAATTCCTGGTCGGCGAGGAGCAGCGCGGGCCGCTGCTCGGCGACGACGGCGGCGACCTGCGCGGGGGAGAGCCCGGAGTTGAGCAGCAGCGTGGTCGCGCCGAGCTTGGCCAGCGCCACCATGGACTCGATGAGGCCCCCGTGGTTGCGGCAGAGCACGGCGACGGGCGTGCGCAGGCCGACGCCGCGGTCGCGCAGGGCGTTGGCCAGGCGGTTCGCGCGGTCGTCGAGCTCGCGGAAGGTCACGCTGCGCTGCTCGTCGGCGAACGCCGTCTGGTGCGGGGTGCGGACCGTGCTGGCGCGGTAGCCGCCGGCGATCGACGGGCCCCACGTGACGAGCTGCCAGATCGCGCCGACGTCGCGATGGACGCGCAGGCCCGGGGCGAGGACGCCCGAGCGAACGAGGTAGAACCCCTGGTTGAGCAGGTTCTCCTTGCGGTCGACCTGCGCGAGGCCGCCGGCGCGGACCTCCGCGGCACTGGTGGTCAGCACGTCGCCCCCCTTGGCTCGCCACTATTGCACCCGCATTCAATAGGAAACGGGTGCGGGAGGCAACCCTCTCGTCGGCCGGGGAGGGGCGGCCCACTCCCCTTTGAGGCCCGGGTTTCTTCGCTTTGAGCCAGCTCAAAGC
>NZ_JBHWZO010000451.1:0-1840 GCF_042728455.1 Promicromonospora sp. NPDC060204 | reverse complement strand
GAACCCTCCGGTGCCCGCCCACCACCCCGAGCCGCAGGAGGAGCCATGGCCGTCACCACCCCGAAGGCCGCTCACGGTGCCCTTGACCCGAGCATCCGCACCACGAGCGTCCCGTTCTCCGTGCGGGAGGACACGCACGGCGGGGGCGACGTCGCCACGCCCGGCCCGGCCGGGCCCGTCGAGACCTCGCGCGCCCGGAGCAAGCCGCCCGTGCCGCCGAGCGGCGCGTGGCGCGAGGGTGACGACCCCGGGCGCCGGCAGTTCGCCGACGTCGGCTCGTTCGAGCTGGAGGCCGGCGGCCGCCTGCCCGCCGTCCGCGTGGCCTACGAGACCTGGGGCACGCTGAACGCCGACGGCTCGAACGCCGTGCTCGTGCTGCACGCCCTCACGGGCGACTCGCACGTGACCGGCGAGGCCGGGACGGGGCACGTGACCCCCGGGTGGTGGAGCCAGATGGTCGGCCCCGGCCGGCCCATCGACACGGACCGGTACTTCGTGGTGGCGCCCAACGCGCTCGGGGGCTGTCAGGGCACGACCGGGCCGTCGTCGACGGCGGACGACGGGCGCCCGTGGGGCGGCCGCTTCCCCTACATCACGACCCGCGACCAGGTGGCCGTGGAGATCGCGCTGACCCGCGAGCTCGGGATCCGGTCGTGGGACCTCGTGATCGGCGCCTCGATGGGCGGGCTCCGCGTGCTGGAGTGGGCGCTGCTGGGGCCCGAGTCCGGCGTCCCCGTGCGCAACCTCGCCGCGATCGCGACCACCGCCCAGACCGGCGGGGACCAGATCGCGTGGGCGCACCCGCAGCTCGCCGCGATCCGCGTGGACCCGCGCTTCCGCGACGGCGACTACTACGACGCGGCCGACGACGACGGCCCGCACACCGGCCTGGGCATCGCCCGCCAGATCGCGCACACGACGTACCGCACGGGCTACGAGCTCGACCAGCGCTTCGGGCGCCTGCCGCAGGGCGGCGAGGACCCGTTCGCGGGCGGGCGGTTCGCCGTGCAGTCGTACCTGGAGCACCACGGCGACAAGCTCGCGCGCCGGTTCGACGCCAACTCCTACCTGGTGCTCACCGAGTCGATGCTGTCGCACGACCTGGGCCGCGACCGCGGCGGCGTCGAGAATGCGCTGAGCCAGATCACCGCGCGCACCCTGGTGGTGGCGGTGGACAGCGACCGGCTGTTCCCGCCCGCCCAGTCCGCGCGGCTGGCCCGCTGGATCCCGCAGGCGGAGTCGCTGCGGATCGTGACGAGCGACGTGGGGCACGACGGGTTCCTGGTCGAGGCGGACCAGATCGGCCCGATGGTGAGCGAGTTCCTCGGGTAGCCGTCGCGCGCGCCGTCGGACACAGGCTTAGCGTGGCCGTATGGCAAAGCTCAATCCGTACCTCAGCTTCAAGTCCGAGGCCAAGGACGCCCTGGACTTCTACCGGTCCGTGCTCGGCGGCGAGCTCACCGTCAGCACCTTCGGCGAGAACCCGATGGAGGGTATGCCGACCCCCGACGAGGACAAGGCCCTCGTCATGCACGGGCAGCTCGACGCCCCGGGCAACCTCACGATCATGGCGGCCGACACGCCGTCGTTCATGGAGTACGTGGCGCCCACCAGCGGCGTCACCGTCTCCCTGACCGGCGGCCCGGACGACCACGACTACATCAAGGGCGCCTACGAGAAGCTGTCCGACGGCGCGACCCCGGGCCAGCCGCTCGAGCTCGCGCCCTGGGGCGACTACTACGGGGCGCTCACCGACAAGTTCGGGATCTCCTGGATGTTCGACATCGGGACGGAGCAGTCCGCCGGGTGATCTTTCGTCCGTTCAACCTACCTGGCCCGC
>NZ_JBHWZO010000450.1:0-1885 GCF_042728455.1 Promicromonospora sp. NPDC060204 | reverse complement strand
CCGCGGAGCCGCCGGGCGCCCACACCTGGTCCGACGCCGGCTATTTGAGCACGGCCCTATTCGAGCACGGCCTTATTCGAGCACGGCCCCCTTCGACGCCGACTGGACCAGCTTCGTGTACTTGGCGAGCACGCCCCGCTGGTACGAGTGCGGCAGCGGCGCCCAGCCGGCCGAGCGGGCCTCCAGCTCGGCCGGGTCGACCAGCAGGTCGAGGGTCTTGGAGGCCACGTCGAGGCGGATGCGGTCGCCGTCGCGCACGAAGGCGATGGGCCCGGCGTCCACGGCCTCGGGCGCGATGTGGCCCACGCACAGGCCGGTGGTGCCGCCGGAGAACCGGCCGTCGGTGATGAGCAGCACGTCCTTGCCGAGGCCCGCGCCCTTGATGGCGCCGGTGATGGCGAGCATCTCGCGCATGCCCGGTCCGCCCTTGGGGCCCTCGTAGCGGATGACGACGACGTCGCCGGCCTGGATCGTGCCGTCCTCCAGGGCGTCGAGCGCAGCCCGCTCGCGCTCGAACACACGCGCCGTGCCCTCGAAGACGTCGGAGTCGAAGCCGGCCGACTTCACGACGGCTCCCCCCGGAGCCAGCGACCCGTTCAGGATCGTGATGCCGCCCGTGCGGTGGATCGGGTTGTCCATCGCGCGCAGGATCTTGCCGTCCGGGTCGGGCGGCGCGATGTCGGCCAGGTTCTCGGCCATGGTGCGGCCCGTGACGGTCAGGGCGTCGCCGTGCAGCAGCCCGGCGTCGAGCAGCGCCTTCATCACCACGGGCACGCCGCCGATGCGGTCGACGTCGTTCATGACGTACTGCCCGAACGGCTTGAGGTCGCCCAGGTGCGGCACGCGGTCGGCGACGCGGGAGAAGTCGTCGAGGGTGAGCTCCACCTCGGCCTCGTGCGCGATGGCGAGCAGGTGCAGCACCGCGTTCGTGGAGCCGCCGAACGCCATGACGACGGCGATCGCGTTCTCGAACGCCTCCTTGGTCAGGATGTCGCGCGCCGTGATTCCCTTGCGCAGCAGGTTCACCACGGCCTCGCCGGAGCGGTGCGCCCACGTGTCGCGGCGGCGGTCGGCCGCCGGCGGCGCCGCGGAGCCGGGCAGCGACATGCCGAGCGCCTCGGCCGCCGACGCCATCGTGTTGGCCGTGTACATGCCGCCGCACGCGCCCTCGCCGGGGCAGATCGCGCGCTCGATGCGGTCGACGTCCTCCTGGCTCATCAGCCCGCGGGAGCACGCGCCGACCGCCTCGAAGGCGTCGATGATCGTGACCTGCTTCTCGGTGCCGTCGGTCAGCTTGACCCAGCCCGGCATGATCGAGCCGGCGTAGAGGAACACGCTGGACAGGTCCAGGCGGGCGGCGGCCATCAGCATGCCCGGCAGCGACTTGTCGCAGCCGGCGAGCAGCACCGAACCGTCCAGGCGCTCGGCCTGCATCACGGTCTCGACGGAGTCGGCGATCACCTCGCGGGACACGAGCGAGAAGTGCATGCCCTCGTGCCCCATCGAGATGCCGTCCGAGACGGAGATGGTGCCGAACTCCAGCGGGTACCCGCCCGCGGCGTGCACCCCCTCCTTGCTCGCCTTCGCGAGCCGGTCCAGCGAGAGGTTGCAGGGCGTGATCTCGTTCCAGGAGCTCGCGACGCCGATCTGCGGTTTGGCGAAGTCGTCGTCGCCCAGCCCGACGGCGCGGAGCATGCCGCGCGACGCGGTGGCCTCCAGGCCGTCGGTCACCTGTCGGGAGCGGGGCTTGACGTCGACCGGGGGGTTCTCGTCAGTGGTCATCCTGCATTGTGCCTCGCGGGGGCAGACCTTGCGCGAGCCAGCCGCACGCGGCTCGCGGGGCCGAGTCGACATCGGTCGGTTGTCTTGAGACCGGTCGGTCGAC
>NZ_JBHWZO010000449.1:0-1892 GCF_042728455.1 Promicromonospora sp. NPDC060204 | reverse complement strand
CCTCCGGCCCTGGGGGCCGGAGGCACAACCTGATCGCGACATCCGCTCACCGTTCGCGGTGAGCACCCCGCCTGGTCGGTGACAGAGATCCGCCCGGGCTGCGAGAGATCGCAAGGCCGTGATGCGTCATATAGCGGACGCACACTGAAAGGACACCCACAGTGCTCATCGCACAGCGCCCCACGCTGACCGAAGAGGTCATCTCGGAGAGCCGTTCCCGCTTCTCCATCGAGCCGCTCGAGCCTGGCTTCGGCTACACGCTCGGCAACTCGATGCGTCGCACGCTGCTGTCGTCCATCCCGGGCGCAGCCGTCACGTCCATCCGTATCGACAACGTGCTGCACGAGTTCAGCACCGTGTCGGGCGTGAAGGAGGACGTCACCGAGATCATCCTCAACATCAAGAACCTCGTCGTCTCCTCGGAGAACGACGAGCCCGTCGTGATGTACCTGCGCAAGCAGGGCGCCGGCACCGTGACCGCCGCGGACATCGTTCCGCCGGCGGGGGTCGAGGTGCACAACCCCGACCTGCACATCGCCACCCTCAACGACAAGGGCAAGCTCGAGATCGAGCTGACCGTCGAGCGGGGCCGTGGGTACGTGTCCGCCGCGCAGAACAAGCAGTTCGACGCGGAGATCGGGCGCATCCCGGTCGACTCGATCTACTCGCCGGTCCTCAAGGTCACGTACAAGGTCGAGGCCACCCGAGTCGAGCAGCGCACCGACTTCGACAAGCTCATCGTCGACGTCGAGACCAAGCAGGCGATCACGCCTCGCGACGCGCTCGCTTCGGCTGGCAAGACCCTGGTCGAGCTGTTCGGCCTGGCACGTGAGCTGAACGTCGAGGCCGAGGGCATCGAGATCGGCCCGTCGCCGACGGACACCGCGCTGGCCGCGGACCTGGCGCTGCCGATCGAGGAGCTCAACCTCACCATCCGTTCGTACAACTGCCTCAAGCGCGAGGGCATCCACCAGGTGGGCGAGCTCGTGGCCCGCAGCGAGGCGGACCTGCTCGACATCCGCAACTTCGGTGCCAAGTCGATCACCGAGGTCAAGGAGAAGCTGGCCGAGCTCGGCCTCAGCCTCAAGGACTCGCCGCTGGACTTCGATCCGGCCGGCGCCTCGTACTTCGAGGGTGGCGACTCCGCGGCCTACAGCAGCGACGAGCAGTCGTACTGACGTCCCGCACCCGGCCTAGGCCGGGTGCGCGGAACCACATTCAAGGAGACAAGCAACAATGCCTACCCCCACCAAGGGCGCGCGGCTCGGCGGTAGCCCGGCTCACGAGCGCCTGATCCTCGCGAACCTGTCGACCTCGCTCTTCGAGCACGGCCGCATCACGACCACCGAGACCAAGGCCAAGCGCCTGCGTCCGCTGGCCGAGCGTCTGATCACGTTCGCGAAGAAGGGCGACCTGTCCGCCCGTCGCCGCGTGCTCACGGTCGTCCGCGACAAGGGCGTGGTCCACACGCTGTTCACCGAGATCGCCCCGGCCATGGCCGAGCGCAACGGTGGCTACACGCGCATCACCAAGATCGGCACCCGCAAGGGCGACAACGCGCCGATGGCGGTCATCGAGCTCATCACCGAGCCCGTGAGCCCCAAGCAGGCCGTCGTCAAGGAGGCCACCAAGGCCGCCGAGAAGGCTGCCCCGGTCGAGGACGCGCCCGTCGAGGACGCTCCGGTCGAGGAGACCCCCGCCGAGGACGTCAAGGACGCCCCCGCTGAGGACGCTCCCGCCGAGGAGACCACCCCGGCCCCCCGGGCCCGGACCGCGCCGCCACGGGCTGGTTCGAACACCTCCCGCTGCCCCGCCCCGTCGCCGACCGCTGCTTGACACCTCGCTTGATCACCCCAGCCGCCGGCCTCTCGTCGGCGTGCCCCGGGGTACAC
>NZ_JBHWZO010000448.1:0-1896 GCF_042728455.1 Promicromonospora sp. NPDC060204 | reverse complement strand
CTCCTGTCGCGGGCGCCGACCGCCGCGCACGACGGGTCCGCGCCGCGCGTCGAGATCGTCCCGGCCGCCGCGCCCGGGGTGACCGGCTGGTACCTCCGGCCGGCGGAGCTCACCTTCACCGCGCGGGCCGACGCCGGCGAGCCGGTCGTCGAGGTGCGCGTGGACGACGGCCCGTGGGCGCCCGCGGGGCAGGCGCCGCTGGTGCTGGCCGACGGCGTCCACACCGTCACCGCCCGCGCCGTCGACGACGCGGGCCGGGAACGGCGCGTCGTCCGCGAGGTCAGCGTCGACACCAAACCGCCGCGAACCAAGGTGACGACCAAGCGCCTGGGCCCGCGGGGCGTCGAGATCAACCTGACCGCCGTCGACGACGTCTCCGGCGTGGACAGCATCCGGTGGAAGGGGCCGGACACGTTCTGGGCCACCTTCGCCGAGCCGTTCAGCCGGGCGCTGTCCGACGCGCCGCAGGTCATCGAGTACGCGGCGACCGACCGCGCGGGCAACCAGGAGCCGGTCCGCACCCTGGTGCTCCCGCCCGCCGACGGGTCGGCGTCGGCGCCCGCCGACGCCGACCCCACCGAATGACCGACCAGCGAACAGGAGTGCACGCATGAAACAGCAGCGAGCCGCCCGACCGTCCCTGGCCCTACCGATCGCGGCGTTGGCCGCCACGACCCTCGCTCTCGGCGCGGTGCCGGCGAGCGCCGCGGCCGACCCGCCGTCGTCGTCAGGCGTCGCCGCCGCGTCGTCCACATTCGCCCCGCCGACGTCGGTGGCCGACTGCCGCCTGGCCGCCGCCGTCGACGGGCTCGGCTCTGGCTTCCCGGTGGACGACCAGGCGCTCCCGGCCGTCGGCACGCTGAAGGCCGCGCTGCTGCTCGTGGACTTCGACGACCACCCGGCGGCCGCGGGCTCGGCCCAGGAGGCGCGGGACAACCTGGCCTCGGGCGTCGAGTACCTGGAGCGGGTCTCGGGCGGCCGGCTGGACGTGACCACGACGACGTCGGACGGCTGGGTGCGGATGCCCGAGCCGTCCACGTCGTACCCGTTCGAGCGGGGCCTGAGCTACGAGGACCACGTGCGCTACATCGGCGACGCGATCGCCGCGGCGGACGACTCGTTCGACTTCTCCGACGTCGACGTGGTCTGGGTGACGGCCACGAAGGAGGCGCCGAACATCACCTACTCCCCCACCACGAACTTCCTGGACGTCACCGCGGACGGCAACCACCTGACGCACGCCGTCACGTTCGGCTACGACCAGTGGCGCTGGGGCGGGCTGGTGCTGGCGCACGAGTCGGGGCACACGCTCGGCCTGCCGGACCTCTACCTGTTCGAGGCGCCGCCGGCGGACCCGGGCAACTACCACGCCGCGGTCGGCGGCTGGGACCTCATGGGCCTGATCTCGGGCGCGGGTCCGGAGTACTTCGCGTGGCACCGGTGGCAGCTCGGTTGGCTGGACGACGACCAGGTGGTCTGCGCCGGCCAGGGGCGGACGACGTCCGCGCGGCTGGCGCCGGTCGCCCGCTCGGGTGACGCGAGCCCGGGGCAGGACGCCATGGTCGTGTACCCGCTGTCGGCGACGCGCGCCGTCGTCGTCGAGAACCGGCAGCCCGTCGGCTACGACGAGGGCATCGGCGCTCGCGGCGCGCTCGTGTACACGGTCGACACGTCCGTGCGGTCGGGCGAGGGTCCGGTCCGGGTCGTGGACTCGACGCCGGGTTCGTCCGGCGGCCTGGACGACGCCCCGTTCGCGGCGGGCTCCTCCTGGACGGAGCCGACGACGGGCACGGTGCTCACCTTCCGCGCCGGCCCCGCGGACACGCTGAAGGTCACCGTCCGGCCCTGAAGGCCCGGACCGCTGCCGTGTCAGGCGTACAGGTCACCCGGGTGACC
>NZ_JBHWZO010000447.1:0-1901 GCF_042728455.1 Promicromonospora sp. NPDC060204 | reverse complement strand
CCGGGGCCCCCCCCCCCCCCCCTCCCCTCCTCTCCTTACCCCTCCACCGCCCCCCGGCCCCCCCCCCCCCCCCCCCACGTCCGGGGTCGTGGGGTCAGCCCTTGACCGAGCCCGACATCAGGCCGCCGACGAAGTACTTGCCGAGGATGATGTAGACCAGCAGGGTCGGCAGCGACGCGAACAGGGCGCCGGCCATCGAGACGCCGTAGTTCTGCAGCAGCGCGCCGTTGGCGAGGTTGTTCAGCGCCACGGTGACGGGGCCGTTCTGGGACGACGAGAAGAACACCGCGAACAGGAAGTCGTTCCACGCGGAGGTGAACTGCCAGATGAGCACCACGACGAAGCTGGGGATCGAGATCGGCAGCACGATCGACCAGTAGGTGCGCAGCATGCCCGCGCCGTCGACGCGCCCGGCCTCGATGAGCTCGTGCGGGACGGTCTGGTAGTAGTTCCGGAAGATCAGCGTGGTGATCGGGATGCCGTAGACCACGTGCAGCAGGATCAGCGTGGGCACACCCGTGGGTATCCCGAGGTTCAGCACGAGCTGGGTCAGGGGGATCATCACGGCCTGGTACGGGATGAACATCCCGAACAGGATCAGCGTGAAGACGATGTCCGCACCCTTGAAGCTCCAGCGCGAGAGCACAAACCCGTTCAGCGAGCCGAGGAACGCCGAGATGATCGAGCTCGGCACGACGATCGCCAGCGTGCGCCCGATCGCGGGCGCGAGCGTGGTCCACGCCATCGCCCAGTTGTCCATGGTCCAGATCTGGGGCAGGTTCCAGGCGCGGCTCGGGTCGGCGTCGCCGGTGCCCTTGAAGCTGGTCACCAGCAGCACGTACACCGGGATCAGGACGACGATCAGGAAGAAGATCAGGCCCACGTACTTCAGCGTGCGCGCGAGCGAGTACCGGCCCTTGTGCACGCGGGGCGCGACGGGCGCCGGGCGGTGCGCGGTGAGCTGTTCGGCTTCGGCGGTCATCGCTTCTCCTCACGGTTCGTGCGGATCAGGTAGGGCACGATGACGATCGCGACGATGATCAGCAGGATCGAGCCGACGGCGGCGGCGTTCGCGTAGTCGAAGCTCGACTTGAACACGAACATGTCGACGGCGGGGACCTTGGTCTGGTAGTTCGCCGGCTTGGAGATCGACATGATGAGGTCGAACGCCTTGAGCGACATGTGGCCGATGATGATCAGCGCGGACAGCGCGACGGGGGAGAGCTGCGGGAACAGGACGTGCCGGTAGAGCTTCCACTCGGAGGCGCCGTCCATCCTGGCGGCCTCGCGCAGCTCCTCGGGGATGCCGCGGAACCCGGCGAGGAACAGCGCCATCACGTAGCCCGAGAGCTGCCAGATCGCGGGGATGGCGATGGCGATGATGCCGAAGGTGACGTTGTTCCACCAGTTGTTCTGCAGCGCGTCCAGCCCGACGATCTGGAACAGGCGGTTCAGGCCGGAGGCCTGCTCGCCCTGGTTGGAGTTGAGCAGCCAGCGCCACACCACGCCCGAGGCGACGAACGAGACCGCCATGGGGAAGAGGTAGACCGAGCGGAACAGTCCCTCGCCCTTGACGGGCTTCTCGAGCATCCAGGCCCACAGGAAGCCCATGATCATGGTGCCGACCAGGAACACGACCGTGTACAGCACGAGGTTCATCAGCGAGTGCTGGAAGTCCTCGCTGGCCAGTAGGTCGAGGTAGTTGGTGAACCACACGAAGACGGCCGGCTTCTGCCCGGTGGCCTGCGCCGCCGTGTGGTTGTCCGTCAGGGACGTGGTGAAGTTGGCGACGATCAGCCCGTAGACGAAGACGCCGACGAGGATCAGGGACGGGGCGAGCATGAGCAGCGGTGGCCCGACTCGCCGCAGTTTGTTCAGCATGTAGGTACCTCGGAGGAGTG
>NZ_JBHWZO010000446.1:0-1948 GCF_042728455.1 Promicromonospora sp. NPDC060204 | reverse complement strand
GCCCCGCCCTCAGGGGCGGGACCGGCACCGGTCGGGACCTCCGTGACGGACTGGTCGGTCACGCTCAGCCCTTGAGCTCGGGCTGCTCGTCGAGCAGCTCGGCCAGCAGCGACAGGTCGAACACGTCCTCCTGGGCGGCGTCGATCCCGGCCGCCTCGAACGTGGCCATGTTCTGCGCCAGGAGCTCGTCGCTGATCGTGAAGATGCCGTTGGCGGCCGTCTCGTCGGTGTTGATCAGCTCCTCGCACTGGATCGTGTTCTGCTCGACCTCCTTGGCCAGGTCGAGGTCCTGGTCCGCGCCGTACTCCTCGACGGCCAGCCGCGCGCCCTCCTCCATGTCGGCGCAGGCGTCCGTCCAGCCCTTGATCTCGGCCTCCAGGAACGCCTTGACCACCTCGGGGCGCTCGGCGATGGTCTCGTCGGTGGCGATGACGGACTCCGCGACGAACGGCAGGCCGTTGTCCGCGAACAGCAGGTTGGTCACCTCCTCGCCCTGCGACGAGACGATGATCGACTCGTTGGTCACGTACGCGAGGAACCCGTCGACCTCGCCGTTGACCAGGGGCTGCGGGTCGTACTGCACGGGCACGATCTCGACGTCGTCCTCGGTGAGGCCGTTGGCCGCCAGGAGCGCGGCGAACAGCAGGCCGTTGCCGCCGTCCTGCACGCCGATCTTCTTGCCCTTGAGGTCCTCGGCCGTCGCGATGTCCGCGCCGTCCTTGAGGGACAGGATGGTGAACGGGTTCTTCTGGAACGTGGTGCCGACGATCTTGATCGGCGCGTCCTCGTTCGCCACGACCTGGCCCACGGTGACGGCGTTGGTCAGACCGAAGTCGGCCTTGCCGGAGGCAACCAGGTTCTCCGTCGCGCCGGGGCCCGCGTTGAACGTGACGTCGCCGAAGCCGGCGTCCGCGTAGTAGCCCTTGCTGTCCGCCATGAACTCGCCGGCGAACTCGGCGTTCTTGATCCACGAGAGCTGGACCGTGAGGTCGCCCAGGCCCTCCCCCTCGGCAGGGGCGTCGTCGCCGGAACCGCAGGCCGCGAGGGCGAGCGAGGCGGCGGCCACGACGGCCGTCAGGCGCAGCGCGCGCCCAGGACGGGAAAGCATCATGAGTGGTTCTCCTGGTGTGCTGGGTGCGCGGGACGAAACCCGCGTCTCGTTGCCCAGGACGCTAGGGACCTGCGGTTTCACGCCTCACGTCGGCCGGTTACACGGCCGTTAAACGTGCCGCCGCACCGGGTGAACCGGCCCGCGCGCCTCAGTACGGGACGCGCGCGGTGTGCACGCGCCAGGCCTCGAAGGGCTCGCCGGCCCGCTCGATCCGGTGCTCGACGACGGGGTTGGGCCACGTCGAGCGGTCGCGGTCGAGGAGCTCGTAGAACTCGCGGTCGTCGAAGCCCGCCCGCTCCGCGTCGTGCCGGTCCGCGGCGAACACCACGCGGTCCACCCGGGCCCAGAGCGCCGCGGAGAGGCACAACGGGCACGGCTCGCACGAGGCGTACAGGGTGGTCCCGGCGAGCGAGAACGTGCCGAGCTCCTGGCAGGCCGCCCGGATCGCCACCACCTCGGCGTGCGCCGTGGGGTCGAGGTCCCGGGTCACGCGGTTGCCGGCGGCCGCGACCTCGGCGCCGTCGCGCACGACGACGGCCCCGAAGGGGCCACCGCCGTCGGCCACGTTCCGGGACGCGACCTCGACGGCGCGGGCGAGCCACGCGGCGTCCTCGGGGCTGACGGCTGTCCGGGACGTGGTGTCGGAGGACTGGTGAGGGCTGGTCACCCTTCGATGCTCGCACCGCTGCGTTTCACTGGCGTTCCGAGGAGGTCACCTGATCGAAACGTCTGTTTCGCCCGCCTGGGGTGCGCCGGCGTTCCGTCGAGATCGGTCCGCTGCGTCGAGATCGGTCGGTTGATTTTAACATATAGAACCAAAGGGCCCCAAAACCACCG
>NZ_JBHWZO010000445.1:0-1956 GCF_042728455.1 Promicromonospora sp. NPDC060204 | reverse complement strand
CACGTGGTTGGGGACCAGGTCGGCGAGCTGGTCGAACCACCACAGGGAGAGCTGGGTGAGGACGCGGCCCTTGTCCGGGATCTCGGTGGGCAGCACCCAGTCATTGGGCCCGGATCTCGGCTGTTTCCGGGCCTAATGACTGGGTAGAAGCGCACATCGGCGGGCGGCCGGCCCGTCTCGCGTCAGCCCTCGAACTCGACCTCCGGGTACGCCGGCGACGGGCCGTCGAGCAGCGGGGCGTCCAGGCCGCGCAGGTGCCGGTCCAGGAACGCGCCCACGTACGCGCTCGTGATCCGCACACCGCGCTCGCCACCGACGGTGCCGGGGCCGCCGGGCAGCGGTACCCCGAGCTGGTCGAGGAACATGAGCTGGTCGGTGAACGAGCCGTGGTTCGCGGTCGGGACCTGCAGCCATCGGCTCGTCGCGCCCAGCCGCGCGAAGTTGTCGGGCCAGTCCGTCCCGTCGCTGGCGCCCGGCTCGTGCGCGGCACCGCCCAGCATGAGGAACGGCCGGTCCGCCCCGCCCTCGGGGAAGTCCACCTGGAACGTGCCGTCCAGGTTGACCCCGGCGTCCACGCGCGGGTCGTCCATGATCGAGACCGCCGCGCTGGCCCCGCCGAGCGAGTGGCCGACGACGGCGATGCGCCGCGCGTCGATCGCCGGCGCATGCCGCCCGAGCCGGCCGCCGGTGAGCTCGTCGAGCACGAAGCCGATGTCGGCGCTGCGCCCGTGCGCGACCCAGGCGCCGAGCTCGGCGGTGTTCTCCCGCTCGCAGAGCAGGCACCCGGCGACCCGGTCGCCCGGCAGCTCCACCACGCGGGCCTCGTACGTGTGGTCGATGCCGGCCACGACGTAGCCGCGCGAGGCCAGGTCCTCGGCGAGCGACATCAGCGACTCGCGGCTGAGGCTCGCGCCCGGCGAGAGCACCACGAGCGGCCGCTTCCCCGGGAGCGCCGGGGCCCGGTCGTAGGCGTGGGCCTCGACCGTCGTCAGGATGTCGGGCGCGACCGGGAGCCGGGCGGCCTCGATGATCGCCGTCGAGACGGCCTCGGACGTGTACGGCGCGATCTCGCCGCGCGGGACCGCCGGGTACCACAGCGACACCATCAGCTCGCGACGCGCCTCGGGCACCCACGGGTCGGCGCGGTCCTCGTCGACGAGATGGAGCGGCATCAGCCCGACGGGGTACCGCCCCGTCGGTTCGGGCAGGGAGAGGATCGGTTCGTCCACGTCGGACGGCGTTGCCTCAACCGGCGCGAGCGCCGACGGCGCGACCAGCGACGTCGTAGCCGCGACCGCCGGCGCCGGAGCCGCCACGGCCGACGTCGGCCCCGCCGCCGCCCCGGCGAGCGCCACCGCGCTCGGTGCCACGAGGGCCGTGCACGCCACGACCGCGGTCGCGACAAAAGCGGATCTGACCAGGTGTTCAGCTGTCCTCATGCCAGAGTTTTTTCACACCGCGAGGAGCCGGCCAAGGGTTCGGCGCGGGTTCCAGGGGCGAGCCCGGGAGATCCCCGAACGGCCAGGATCGAAATGTCGGGGTTGTCCTCTACGGGCATTCATCCACGGGCGCTGCGCAACGTCGCAGGTCAGCGTCCGGACGGCGGTCTGCGACACATTTCATCCGCCGTAGCGGGCCATATTGAAGCTGCGTTACGTATGCTGGCCCGAACGGGATCGGGCGGAACGTCGCCTTTCACGTGCAATTTCAGACATCAATCACGTGTAGGCCGATCAACGCATTTAGCCCGTATCTCCTATCAGTGCAGCGCACCCCAGGCTGCGCCTCCCGGGATCGTCTGAGTGGGGACAGCTCTGCGCGGAAAGGGGGTGGATCGGCGTGACCATCGATGACGCACCGGTCGACGACTGGGTGGTGCACCGGCCCAACGTCGTACGCTCCGTCGCAGCACGCGTACCCGGCATCGACGCCGAGGAGGCCACCAGCCGCGCCCTC
>NZ_JBHWZO010000444.1:0-2002 GCF_042728455.1 Promicromonospora sp. NPDC060204 | reverse complement strand
GCGCCGGGCTCCGCGTGCTCATCGCGGAGGACTCGGCGATCCTGCGCGACGGCCTCGCCGCGCTCCTGACGCGGCGGGGCCACACCGTGACCGGCGTCGGGGACGGGATCGCGCTGGAGCGCGAGGTCGCCCGGGCGGTCCGCGAGGAGTCGCTGCCCGACGTCGTGGTGGCGGACATCCGCATGCCGCCCACCTTCACCGACGAGGGCCTGCGGGCCGTGCTGAGCCTGCGCGCCCGGCACCCGCGCCTGCCCGTGCTGCTGTTCTCGCAGTACGTGGAGACCCGGTACGCGAGCCGGCTCCTGGCCGGCGACGCGCGCGGCGTGGGCTACCTGCTCAAGGACCGGGTGGCCGACGTGCGCGACTTCGTCGACGCGCTCGGCCGCGTGGCACGGGGAGCCACGGTGCTCGACCCCGAGGTGGTCACGCAGCTCATGGGCTCCGCCCGGCAGGACACCGCCCTGGAGCGCCTGTCGGCCCGGGAGCGGGAGGTGCTGGGCCTCATGGCGCAGGGCCGCTCCAACAAGGCCGTCGCGGACCTGCTGCACCTGTCGGCGGGGGCGGTCGAGAAGAACGTCGCGGCCATCTTCACCAAGCTGGACCTGCCGCAGGACGCCGCCGACCACCGCCGGGTCCTGGCCGTGCTCCGGCACCTCGGCGTGTGACCGCGCGCGGAGCCGACCGCCGAAAGCGATAGACCCCCTAACGGTTCTTGTCTACGATGTGTCCGATTCGGCATGGACCGGATGAACCGGACAAGTGGACAGGGGAGATCTATGGGCAGAACGCAGAGGTTGCGCCTCGCGGCCGTGGCGGCCGCCGTGACCGTCGCGGCGACGGTCGCCGTCGTCCCGACGGCCTGGGGCGTGACCGCCACCGGCGCGTCGGTGGCCCGGGCGGCCAAGACCGCCGACACCGGCATCGTGTCGACCGTCGCGCCGGTCCTGAAGGCGGACGGCGCCGCCCGGCGCACCTACTCCGCCCAGGAGATGCAGCGGGTCGACGCCGAGGGCGGGGACCCCGCCGTGCTGGAGTACTGGACCGAGGAGCGGATGGCGGCGGCGAAGCCGCTGGACGCCCCCGGCGACCCCGCGCTCGTCGAGAAGATGGCCAAGGGCGTCGCGACGGAGCTCATGGCCGGCACCACGGTCGGCCGCGCGGGCGACCTCCCGGCCACCCGGCTGGGCGACGACGCCTCGGCGGGCACGACCGTGACCCGCCCGGTGGCACCCGAGAGGTCTTCGGCGGGCGGGGCGCAGACCCAGTCGATCAACACGTTCCCGATCAGCACCGGCAAGCTCTTCATCGGCGGCTACGGGAGCGGGAGCTACTGCTCGGCGGCGACGATCAACACCAAGTCGAAGCGGGTGGTGATCACCGCTGGGCACTGCGTGCACGAGGGCCGGGGCGGTACCTGGCACAGCAACCTGGTCTTCGTGCCGAGGTACGACGGCAACGCGGCCGACCCGAGGCCCTACGGGACGTTCCAGGCGCGCACCCTGCACACCTTCAAGACCTGGGTCCAGAAGGGCGGCACCGCGCAGGGCTGGTACCGCGACGTCGGGATGATCACGACGTTCGCGAACGAGGCGGGGCAGCGCGTGGTCCCGGCCGTCGGCGGCAACGGGCTGAAGATCGACCAGTACTACCGCTGGCCGGTGAAGGTCTTCGGCTACCCGTCCAACCGTGACTACGGCGAGGTGATGTGGGGCTGCCAGGGCATGACCCGCAAGAGCAGCGTCGCGGCCCGCACCTCGCTGATCAGCGGGTGCAACTTCGGCACCGGGTCCTCCGGCGGCCCGTGGGTGTGGCACTACAGCGACAAGACCCGCCTGGGGTACGTCCGCGGGGTCACCTCGTACGGGACCCCGCAGAACCGTTCCATCGGAGCGCCGCACTTCGACAGCGCGGTGCACCAGCTCGCCGTCCAGACCAACGGCTGAGCAGCAACGGCTGAGCATCGACGGGTAAGCAGCTGCGTGCGGATGGCGCGGAGCTTGGC
>NZ_JBHWZO010000443.1:0-2049 GCF_042728455.1 Promicromonospora sp. NPDC060204 | reverse complement strand
GGGGCCTTCCCCCGCCGTCGTCCCGTGTCCCCACCTCCTTACCCCCACGCCTCGTGCCTCTGCCGCACGACCGCACCCCCCTGAGGAACCACACATGGCCACGTTCGAGATCGGACCCGAGGACTTTCTGCTCGACGGCGAGCGGATGCAGGTCGTCAGCGGCGCGCTGCACTACTTCCGCGTGCACCCCGACCAGTGGGCCGACCGGATCCGCAAGGCCCGGCTCATGGGCCTGAACACCATCGAGACGTACGTGCCGTGGAACTTCCACGCGCCCGACCCGGAGTCGTTCGACCTGACGGGACGGCGTGACCTCGGCCGGTTCCTCGACCTGGTGGCCGCCGAGGGCCTGTACGCCATCGTGCGGCCGGGGCCCTACATCTGCGCGGAGTGGGACGGCGGCGGGCTGCCCGGCTGGCTGTTCGCCGACCGCGCCGTGGGCGTGCGGCGGCACGAGCCGCGGTTCCTCGCGGCGATCGGCACGTACTTCGCGAATCTGCTGCCCCTGGTGGCCGAGCGTCAGGTGACGCGCGGCGGGCCGGTGCTCATGGTGCAGGTGGAGAACGAGTACGGGGCCTACGGGAACGACCCGCTGCCGGAGCGCCAGAAGTACCTGCGCGCGCTCGTGGACCTGACGCGCGAGCAGGGCATCGACGTGCCGCTCTTCACGTGCGACCAGGCGGACGACGAGATGCTCGGCCGCGGCGGCCTGCCGGAGCTGCACAAGACCGCGACGTTCGGCTCGCGCAGCACGGAGCGGCTGGAGATCCTGCGGCGGCACCAGCCCACGGGCCCGCTGATGTGCATGGAGTTCTGGAACGGCTGGTTCGACTCGTGGGGCCTGGAGCACCACATCGCCCCGGCCGAGGCGAACGCCGCCGACCTGGACGACCTGCTCGCGGCGGGCGGGTCCGTGAACCTGTACATGTTCCACGGCGGCACCAACTTCGGGCTGACCAGCGGCGCGAACGACAAGGGCATCTACCGGCCCATCACGACGTCGTACGACTACGACGCGCCGCTCGCCGAGGACGGCACGCCCACGGCCAAGTACCACGCGATGCGCGAGGTCATCGCGCGGCACGTGCCGGTGGCGGAGGTTGAGGCCCTGGGTGTTGAGGCGCCGGGCGCGGCGCCCGTCCTGGATGTCGACCTGACCGCCCACGTCCCGCTGGCGCACGCGCTGCCGAGCCTCCTGCGCGAGGACCTCGCCGCGTTCACGTCGACGCCCACCACCGACGACCTGCGGCAGTGGTCGGGCTTCTCCGTGTACCGCACCCGGATCTCGCCCGACGACCTCGTGCTGACGGTCGCCGAGGTGCGCGACCGCGCCGTCGTGCTGGTCGACGACGAGCAGATCGGTGTGCTCGACCGCGCGTCCCACGGCTTCGCCGTCGCGCTGCCCGCCCGCGCGGGCGACCTCACGCTGCTGGTGGAGGACCAGGGCCGGGTCAACTACGGGCCGCGGATCGGCGAGCCCAAGGGCCTGATCGGGCCGGTGCGCACCGCGGTGCGCACGATCGACGACTGGGAGGCGGCGGCGCTGCGCGTCGAGGACGCGCCGGAACTGCTGCGCGCGGCGCTCGACGCGCCGGGGCGTGCGCTGCCCGTCGGGGGCGACGGCGGTGGCGGTGTCGGCGGCGGCGGTGTCGGCGGCGGCGGTGTCGGCGGCGGCGGTGTCGGCGGCGGCGCGCCGCGTCCGGTCGGGGCCGGGCTGTACCGGGCGACGTTCGACTCGGTCGGCGGGGCCGACCACTTCCTGCGGCTCGACGGCTGGTCCAAGGGCCTGGCCTGGGTCAACGGCGAGCTGCTGGGCCGGTACTGGAGCCTCGGCCCGACGCACACGCTGTACGTGCCGGGCCCGCTGGTGCGCGACACCGGCAACGAGCTGGTGCTGCTGGAGCTCCACGGCGCGGCGGGGGCGCGGGCAAGCTTCGTGTCGGGCCCGGCCCTGGGCATCACGGAACAGTAGGCGGCGCCGGCTCGGCGGCCGGCCGGGGTCGGTGCATCTGAACGTAGGGTTGGTGGCTCTAAGAGCCCTCTTAGAGC
>NZ_JBHWZO010000442.1:0-2085 GCF_042728455.1 Promicromonospora sp. NPDC060204 | reverse complement strand
CCGGCCGTCGAAAGCGAAGAAACCCGGGCCTCAAAGGGGAGGAGCAACAGGTTGGTGCCCGACGTGTACCGGTCTGTCGCGACCACCACCGGGGCGGTCTCCGCGAGGAGCGCAGCGACGTCCTCCGGGGTCAGCGCCGGGAGGTCGGCGTGCGCGACCAGGAGGCGGCCCCGACCGCCCGCGGCGGTGACGCCCGCCCCGGCGCCCGCGGCGGCGACGCCCGCCCCGGCGCCCGCGGCGCCGACGCCCGCCCCGGCACCCGCCGCCAGCGTCTCCCGGGCGTGCTCCAGCGCGGCGTTCAGGCCCGGCCGGTCCGCGGGCTGCTCCAGCACCTCGACCGGCAGCCCGGCCAGGGTCTCGCGCGTGAAGACCGGGTCGGCCGTCACCACGACCACCCGGTCGATCCCGTCGGCCGCGAGCAGCGTGGACACCACGTGCCGGGCCAGCACCCGGACCAGCCGGCGCCGCGCACCGGCGTCGAGCACCGCGGCGAGCCGGGACTTGCCCGAGACGCCGTCCCGCAGGGGCACCACCGCCGTCGTGCCCCCGCCCGGCCCGGGCGGGCGGGTCATCCGAACGCCAGCAGCTCGCGCGCCAGGCGCTCGCGGCCGGGCGGGCCGCCCATGATCGTGTCGGTGACGTGCACCGTCAGGCCGAGGTCGGCGACGGGGCCGGCGAGGTTCGCGTCGCGCTCGTCGATCACCATGACGTCGACGAGGTCCGCGTAGATCCGGGCCACGCCCAGGGCCGAGACCTCGTGCCCCAGCGACTCCAGGATCTGGGCGGCCGGTCCCTTGATCGCCTGCCCGCCCACGATGGGGCTGACCGCCACGCGCCGGCCCGGGGCGGTCGCCAACGCGTCCCGGACCCCCGGCACCGCGAGCAGCGGCTCGATGGACAGGAACGGGTTGGACGGCGCGAGCACCACCAGCTCGGCGGCCAGCGCGTCGAGCACGCCGGGGGCCGGGCGGGCGGCGTCGGCCCCGTCGAAGTGCAGGCCGAGGACGGCGTCCGCGTGCTGCCGCCCCACGAAGTACTCCTGGAAGCCGAGCCGCCCCGACGGGGTGTCGACGAGGGTCGCGAGGCGGTCGTCGGTCGCGGGCAGCACGCGCGGGCGGACGCCCATCGCGTCGGCCAGGTGCGCCGTGACGGCGGACAGGGGCTCACCCCGGCGCAGCCACGCGGTGCGCACGATGTGGGTCGCGAGGTCCCGGTCGCCGAGCGTGAACCAGGTGTCCTCGCCGAGGTCCTTGAGCGCGGACAGGGTCGCGTACGACTCGCCGCGCAGGCCCCAGCCGCGCTCCTCGTCGTTCAGCTCGGCGAGGGTGTAGAGCACGGTGTCGATGTCGGGGGAGATGTCGAGGCCGTGCAGCTCGGTGTCGTCGCCGACGTTCACGACGACGGTCAGGGCCGGGGCCGGGTTTCCGGTGGGTGCCGCGCCGAGCGCGAGATCGAGGCCGTGCGCGAGCCGCGCACCGCCGACCCCGCCGGCGAGGAGGGTGACGTTCACGCGTCGAGCCTACGTGCGCGTCGTGCCGGTCAGTACCTCCCGGACCCGGCCGGAGGGGGCAGGATGGGGGCATGGCTGTCTTCGCGTTCTCCGTAGCCCCCATGACCGCAGGCGAGTCCGTCGCCGACCAGGTCGCCGAGGCCGTCCGCATCGTCCGGGAGTCCGGCCTCCCGAACCGGACCACCTCGATGTTCACCGAGATCGAGGGGTCCTGGGACGAGGTGATGCCGGTGATCCAGCGCGCGACCGACTCCGTCGCGCGCGGCGGGCACCGGGTGTCGCTCGTCATCAAGGCCGACATCCGGCCGGGTGCCGCCGCCGGGCAGATCGACAGCAAGATCGCCCGGGTCGAGGAGCGGCTTGCCGCCGACGAGTCGGAGACCGGCCACTCCTGAGCCGCGCGGCGCCGGGCGACTCAGGAGCGCCGGGCGCCGTCCGCGGCCTCACCCCACCAGCATGACGACGGCCAGGGCCACCATCAGGCCCGACGACGCCAGCGCCGTGCCCAGCCGGCCGCGCGGCCCGGACAGGACCCGGCCCAGCAGCGTCCCGCCGAGGGCCAGCACGAGCTGCCA
>NZ_JBHWZO010000441.1:0-2207 GCF_042728455.1 Promicromonospora sp. NPDC060204 | reverse complement strand
TATAAAAACCCCCCTAATACGTGCGCCCGCTAATTTTTTTTAACCCACACGCCCCGGGGGGGGGGGGGGGCGGGGGCCCCCCCCCCCCCGCCCGTCACCTGGGGTGATGAGTCACGCCGGATTACCGGACGTGATCACAGTCACTCCGACTTGGTGACCTCGTACAGCAGCGGCATGCTGTCCCAGCCGAACTCCACGTTGTCCACGTTCTCGGAGTGCCCGGCCGTCGTGGAGTAGTACCACAGCGGAATGCCCGGGAGGTCCTTGAACAGGATCTCCTGCGCCTTGTTGTAGAGGACGTTGGCCTCGTCCAGCGAGGGCGCGGCCGCAGCCTCCTTGAGGGCGGCGTCGAACTCGTCGCTCTCGTAACGGCCGTCGTTCGAACCCGCCAGCGCCGCCTTGCTGTAGAGCGGGCCGAGGTAGTTCTGCAGCGACGGGTAGTCAGCCGACCAGCCGGCACGGAACAGACCGTCGACCTTGCCGTCCGGGCCCTTGTCGCGCTCGTTGAGGACCTCGTCGAACGTCGGGTAACCGGTCATCTCGCACTTGATGTCGAGGTCGTTGATGTACCCGTTGCACACGGCCTCGACCCACGCCTGGTGGTCCGAGTCGGTGTTGGTGCTGATCGTCAGGACGTAGTCGTCCGGCAGCGGGTCCTCGGCGTTGGCCTCGTCCCAGAGCTTCTTGGCCTCTTCCGCGTTGTACGTGGTGACCTCGTTGCCCGGGATCTCACCGGTCCAGCCGTTGATGACCGGCGACGTGAAGTCGGTGGCCGGGATGCGGGTGCCGGCGAAGATCGTCTCCGTGATCTGCTCACGGTTGATCGCCATGGAGAGGGCCTGGCGGCGCTTGAGGCCGGCCTCGCCCTGGAACTCAGGGAGCCACTCGGGCACGGTCATGGCCGCGAAGCTGGCGGACGGCTCGCTGATGGCGCCGTCACCCAGGTCCTCCTCGAAGGTGCTCATCGCCGAGGTCGGGACGTTCTCGAGGATGTCGAGGTTCCCGCCCTGCAGGTCGGCGTACGAGGTGTTCTCGTCGGTGTAGACGATGAAGTCCAGGCCACCGTTCTGGGCCTTGCGCGGGCCGTTGTAGGCCTCGTTCGGGACCAGGTTGATCTCGGACTCGTGCTCCCAGCTCTCCAGCACGTACGGACCGTTGGTGACCGGCTTCTCGCCGAACGCCGCGGTGTCGTCGTAGTACGCGTCGGGCAGCGGGAAGTACGCCGAGTAGCCCAGGCGGATCGGGAAGTCGGACTCCGGCTGGGTCAGCTTGACCGTGAACTCGGTGTCGCTGACGACCTCGAGGCCCGACAGCGTCTCAGCGGTCGGCTCCTCGGCCATGCCGGAGACGTTGCCCTCCTCGTCGAACTCGGGGACACCCTGCGCCTCGGCGAAGCCCTCGATGGGCTCGAAGAAGCCGGCGCCCTTGGCACCGTTGGGGCCGTAGCCCGCCCAGTTCCACGCGTCCACGAAGTTGGCCGCGGTGACCGGCGTGCCGTCGGACCACTCCCAGCCGTCCTGGATGGTGATGTTCCAGGTCTGGTTGTCGTCCGACTCGATCGACTCGGCGATCTCGTTGTGCACGACACCCTCGGCGTCGTAGTAGACGAGGCCCGAGTAGAGCTGCTGGACGACGAGTCCACCCTCGGTCTCGTTGGTCATCGACCCGACGAGCGGGTTCTGGGGCTCACCGTTGCTGATCGTCACGATCCCGGTGCTGGCGCCATCGCCGGTCGCGTCGTCGCCGCTGTTGCCACCGCCACAAGCGGTCAGCACGAGCGACGAGGCGAGCGCGAAAGCGCCCAGCCCCACAAGTCGCTTACGAGGTGTCACGTGTCCTCCTGGGTAGCAGTACACCCCGGCACGGCGGGTGCCGTCCGGAGCGATGCGGACGCTTCGTTGCGCCCCGTGGTATCACGGAATAACGTAACCGCTCCCTGGACGTGCCGATGACCACCACCCGAGAAACTCCACCGAGTTGTGACCATCTCGGTATACACGGGTAACACCGAGTAACAGTTCTGACCAGGTGGTTCTCACAGCCGTAACACGACTGGCGTGAGGGCCCGGAGCAGGAAATTCACCCGTTGCCCGAGGCGATCACCCGCCCGACCAGGCCTTGCGCCCGAGGCGCCTCGCGGAGCACGTCTCGGGACGAACCTGCCCGACGCGGGACGAAGCGGTGCCCGGCCGCCCGAGGGGCCGGGC
>NZ_JBHWZO010000440.1:0-2223 GCF_042728455.1 Promicromonospora sp. NPDC060204 | reverse complement strand
CTTTCTCACCAGCGTGAACTCCGACGTCCGCGTGCGCATCGGCCAGCCGGCGCACGCGGACGTCGTCATGTGACGGAAACCCTGACCGGCCTCCTTGCGGCCGGTCCCCGACCTGGAGTGCTCATGAAGACCATCGACTCCCTCGGCGACCTGCGCGGCAAGCGCGTCCTGGTCCGCTCCGACTTCAACGTGCCGCTGGACGGCACCAAGATCACGGACGACGGCCGCATCCGTGCCGCCCTCCCGACGCTGACGCGGCTGACCGACGCCGGTGCGCGCGTCGTCGTCCTGGCGCACCTGGGCCGCCCCAAGGGCACGCCCGACCCGCAGTACTCCCTGGCACCCGTCGCCGCCCGCCTGGGCGAGCTGCTCGGCCAGGACGTCGCCCTCGCCGAGGACCTCGTGGGCCCGTCGGCGAAGGCCACGGTCGAGGCGCTGGCCGACGGCCAGGTCGCCCTCCTGGAGAACGTCCGGTTCGACGCGCGCGAGACCTCGAAGGTCGACGCGGAGCGCGCCGAGCTCGCCGGTGAGCTCGCGCAGCTGGCGGACGCGTTCGTCTCGGACGGCTTCGGCGTCGTGCACCGCAAGCAAGCCTCCGTGTACGACATCGCGCAGGTGCTGCCCGCCGCGGCCGGCGACCTGGTGCTGAACGAGGTCCAGTCGCTGTCGAAGGCGACCGGCGACCCGGAGCGCCCGTACGCCGTGGTGCTCGGCGGCTCGAAGGTGTCGGACAAGCTGGGCGTCATCGCGAACCTGTTGACCAAGGCGGACCGCCTGCTCATCGGCGGCGGCATGGTCTTCACGTTCCTCGCGGCCAAGGGCCAGTCGGTGGGCAACAGCCTGCTGGAGGCCGACCAGATCGAGACCGTCAAGGGCTACCTGGCCACGGCCGAGGCCAACGGCGTCGAGATCGTGCTGCCGACCGACATCGTCGCGGCGGACTCGTTCGCCGCCGACGCGCCGCACCAGGTCGTCGCGGCCGACGCGATCCCGGACGGCACCATGGGCCTGGACATCGGCCCCGAGTCCGGCAAGCTGTTCGCCGGCAAGCTGGCGGACGCGAAGACCATCGCGTGGAACGGCCCCATGGGCGTGTTCGAGTTCGAGGCGTTCGCGGACGGCACCAAGGCCGTGGCGCAGGGCATCATCGACGCGACGGCCGCCGGCGGGTTCTCCATCGTGGGCGGCGGCGACTCCGCTGCCGCGGTGCGCGTGCTGGGCTTCGACGAGGCCGGGTTCAGCCACATCTCGACCGGTGGCGGCGCGAGCCTGGAGCTGCTGGAGGGCAAGGAGCTCCCCGGCCTCACGGTGCTCGCCGACTGACGCTCGCCGACGACGCTCGTCGGCTGACCTGACCTCCCTCTGAACAGAAAGAAGAAGCACGTGGCTACCACCCGCACGCCGCTGATGGCGGGCAACTGGAAGATGAACCTGGATCACCAGCAGGCGATCAGCACGGTCCAGAAACTCTCGTGGACCCTGAAGGACGCCAAGCACGACTACGCGGCGGTGGAGGTGGCGGTCCTCCCGCCGTTCACCGACCTGCGCTCGGTGCAGACGCTGGTGGACGCCGACAAGCTGGAGATCGTCTACGGCGCCCAGGACCTGTCCAAGCACGAGTCCGGCGCCTACACGGGTGAGATCTCGGGCACGATGCTGAAGAAGCTGGGCTGCACCTACGTGGTGATCGGCCACTCGGAGCGCCGCGAGTACCACGCGGAGACCGACGACGTCGTCAACGCCAAGGTGCGCGCCGCGTTCGCGCACGGCCTGACCCCGATCCTGTGCGTCGGCGAGGGCCTGGAGGTCCGCAAGGCGGGCAACCAGGTCTCGTACACCCTCGCGCAGGTCGAGGCCGCCCTGGCCGACGTGCCGGCCGAGCAGGTCGCGAGCATCGTCATCGCCTACGAGCCCGTCTGGGCCATCGGCACCGGCGAGGTCGCCACCCCGGACGACGCGCAGGAGGTCTGCGGCGCGATCCGCCGGGTGCTCGGCGAGCTGTGCGACCCGGGTGTCGCCGACGGCGTCCGCGTGCTGTACGGCGGCTCCGTGAAGTCGGGCAACGTCGCGCAGATCATGGCGCAGCCCGACGTCGACGGCGCCCTGGTGGGCGGCGCGAGCCTGAACCCGGAGGAGTTCGCGAAGATCGCCCGCTACCAGTCTCATGTTGTGGCGTAGCGAACCCCTTTCCTGACGTGTCAGACCCACAGGTCACTCCCGTGA
>NZ_JBHWZO010000439.1:0-2238 GCF_042728455.1 Promicromonospora sp. NPDC060204 | reverse complement strand
GGTCCGCCCCGGGCGGGGCGGCCCAGCCCCTACCAGCTCACGGGTTCCCGGATGATCGGGCAGGTCATGCAGTGCCCGCCGCCACGCCCGCGGCCCAGCTCACCGCCCGCGATCTCGATCACGTCGATGCCGGCCTTGCGCAGCAGGTCGTTCGTGGTCGTGTTGCGGTCGTAGGTGAACACGACCCCCGGCTCGACGGCCACGGAGTTGTTGCCGCTGTCCCACTGCTGCCGCTCGGACTCGTAGACGTCGCCGCCGGTCTCGATGACCCGCAGCTGGCCCAGCCCGGAGACCTGCCCCACCACGTCGAGGAAGGACGACCGGCCGGCGTCGGTCACCGAGACGCCGAGCGGCCCGGAGTCGGGGCGCAGCACGAACGGGTGCACACGGTCCACGATCCGCGGGTAGACGGTGACGGTGTCGACGTCGACGAACGTCATGATCGTGTCCAGGTGCATGGCCGCGCGCAGCCGCGGCATGCCCGCCACCACGATCTGCTCGGCAGCGCCAGCCTGGAACAGCGAGGCCGCGACCTGGGTGATCGCCTGGCGCGACGTGCGCTCGCTCATGCCCATCAGCACGGTCCCGTTGCCGATCGGCATGATGTCGCCGCCCTCGAAGGTGGCCTCGCCATGGCTGGCCTCCGGGTCGCCCCACCACACGCGGCTGCCCACGAAGTCGGGGTGGAACGAGTAGATCGCCTTCATGAGCAGCGTCTCGTCCCGGCGTGCCTGCCAGTACAGCGGGTTCAGCGTGAGGCCGCCGTAGATCCAGCAGGTCGTGTCCCGTGTGAACAGCGTGTTGGGCAGCGGGGGCATGAGGTACTCGCGGGCGTCCGGGCTGAGGTCGGCCAGCGCGCGGAAGCCCGGCGGCAGCTCGGGCACGTCGGCCACGGCGAGGCCGCCGATCAGGTACCGGGCCAGCTCGTGCTCCGGCAGGGACTCCAGGTACTCGCGCGTCGCCTCGACCAGGCCGTTGCCCACGATCTCGGGCACGATCTTGCGGTCGAGCAGCCAGTCGCGCGCCCCGGGCACGCGCAGCGTCTCGGCGAGCAGGGCGTGCAGCTCGACGACGTCGACGTCGCGCTCCCGCAGCTCGGCCACGAAGTCGGCGTGGTCCTGCTGGGCGCGCTCGACCCACAGGACGTCGTCGAACAGGAGGCCGGCGGAGTTGGACGGGGTGAGGCGCTGGTGGGCCAGCCCGGGAGCGCAGACCAGGACCTTGCGCAGGCGGCCCACCTCGGAGTGGACGCCGTACGCCGACGAGGGTGTGCCGGCCGGGGGCGGTGTGCTGTCGATGGTGTTCATCGGGCGATAACGGTACTCACCCGATCGCCGTCGTGCCGAGCAGGGAGCCGATCGCGAAGGTCGCGCCGAGCGCGAGTGCCCCGCCGACGACGACGCGCGCCGTGGCGCGCACCCGCGGCGCGTCGCCGATCCAGGCCGCGAGCCAGCCCGTGCCCGCGAGTGCCGCCAGCACGACGACGAATGTGATGCCGACCCGCCAGGGTTCGGGGATCAGCAGCACGGCGGCGAGCGGCAGGATGGCGCCGAGCGTGAACGCGACGGCGGACGCGAGCGCGGCGTGCCAAGGGCTGACCACGCCGTCCTCGTCGATGTTGAGCTCGGCCTCCAGGTGGGCGGCGAGCGCGTCGTGCTCCGTGAGCTCGATCGCGACCTGGCGGGCCGTGGCGGGGGACAGGCCCTTGGCCTCGTAGAGCTCGGCCAGCTCCGCGAGCTCCTCCTCCGGCATCGCGGCGAGCTCGGCCTTCTCCTTGGCGATGAGCGCCCGCTGGGTGTCGGACTGGCTGGAGACCGACACGTACTCGCCCAGCGCCATCGAGATGGCGCCGCCGACGAGGGCGGCGAGGCCGGCGGTGAGGATCGGCCCGGTCTGCGACGTCGCCGCCGCGACGCCGACGGCGACCGCGGCGACCGAGACGATGCCGTCGTTCGCGCCGAGCACGCCGGCGCGCAGCCAGTTCAGGCGCTCGGCGAGCCCGTTGGTGTGGGGTTCGTCGGGGTGCCCGACGGCGGTGCGGCCGCCGGTGTCCGGGCGTTCCGCGCCGGACGGTTCTGTCGTCATGGCCTCAGGCAACCAGGACTCCGGGTGTCGGGCCAACATCAGGCCCGAGGTTGGGCAGCCTCACCTTGGCCGCTGCGCCCCTCCGCTGTGCCGACCTTCCGCTGTGCCCGCCTTCCCCTTTGAGGCCCGGGTTTCTTCGCTTTGAGCCGCCGC
>NZ_JBHWZO010000438.1:0-2264 GCF_042728455.1 Promicromonospora sp. NPDC060204 | reverse complement strand
GACCTCGGCGAACGTGTCCACGGGGACGAGCCGGCACGCCGCGCGCACGCTGGGCCAGCGGGCGCGCAGCGCCTCGGCGGCCTCCCACGCGCCCGGCCCGACCAAGGTCACGGTGAGTGGTTCGCCGCCGTTGGCGATCTCGACGCCGCGCAGGCGCGCGAACGCCACGACCAGCGCCCGGCCGAACGTGCCGTGGCCCACGACGGAGATGTGCGGCGCGGCACCCCGGGCGAGGACCCGGTCGCGCCGGACCAGGGAGCGGGCGACGAGCTCGCCCAGCGTGAAGAAGTCCACGCCCGGCTGCGGGTGGCTCAGGTGCCGGGCCTGCAGGGCGAGCGCGAGCTCCGGGTCGCTGACGTGGGCGTTCAGGCGCAGGCCGGGCAGGTCGGCGGCCCGGGGGGCGCGGTTGGCCACGGCCACGGTGAGCACGTTGACGCCCGGTTCGTCGTCCTCGGCCGCGCAGGCGTACAGGACGGCAGCGCCGGACACGCCCGCGTTGCGCAGGGCGCCGTCGTCCCCGGTCACGGTGCGGGCGACGACGGCGCCGCGGGCCGCGAGCGCCTCGGCGATGACGTCCGCCGCGGGGGTGCGGCCCACGACGATCGCGTGCCCCCGCATCCGGCGGGTGCGCATGAGCACGAACTGGTCGGCGAAGAGCGACCGCACCGCCTCGAAGACGGCGTAGCCGGTGGCGACGGGGGCGAGGAACCGGGCCGCCTGGAGCTGCCAGGGCAGGTCGCCGCCCTGGTTCGTGGCCTCGGCGCCGAGCACGAAGAGCTGGACGGAGTAGTAGACGAGGTCCCAGGCGCTGGTGCCCCACTCGAAGTCGGGCGACGTGCGGTAGAGCCAGAAGCCCCACAGGCCCAGGCCGAACGCGACGCCGAAGAGCGCCGTGAAGCCGGCGCGGACCCAGGACCGGCGCACGCGCAGCCGCCGGGGCCCGTCGCGGGGGACGACCAGCTCGGGTGCCATCTCAGACCCTCCTCGTCGGATCGCACGACCATGCCTAACCGTGCATTTCACCACGAAGGTGACTAGCGTCATGACCTGCGGCGACACTACACACCGGGGGATATGTTTCTCCCGGTCCGCACACATTCGCCGACGAAAGGCTGCGGGAGCAGGATGACCGACCGGATTGTCCGCTCCCTGCTCCCGACCGCCCGCGTGCGCGCGGCGCCGCGCGCCGACGGGTACGACGGCTTCCTGTCGTACAGCCGGGACTCCGACGGCGAGTTCGCGCCCGAGTTCCACGCGCAGCTCCTCGACTTCGACCGGCGCGACGACGTGCCGGACCTGAACATCTTTCTGGACCGGACCGGCCTGGCGAACAACCCGAGCCTGTGGGACGCCATCGAGCTCAAGCTCGAACGGTCCGACTACCTGATCCTGCTCGCCTCGGAGGGCGCCGCGAGCTCGAAGTACGTGGCCAAGGAGGTCGCCTGGTGGCTCGACCACCGGGGCCCCGAGACCCTGCTGGTGGCGCTGACCAGCGGCAAGATCGTCTGGGACCAGACGGCGAACGAGATCGACGCGATCAGCACCACGGCGCTGCCCGCCCCGCTGGTCGAGCGGATCGACCACGAGCCCAAGTGGACCGACCTGACGAGGCTGCGCCAGCGCCGGCGCTGGCGGCACCACCAGGACCTGGCGGGGGTGCTCGCGGAGCTGGTCGCCCCGCTGCGCGGCCCCGACGTCAGCACCGAGGAGATCCTCAGCGCCCACATCGCCCGGCAGAGCTCGGCCGGGATGCGCAACCGCCTGGTGAACCTGGCCCTCGGGGTCATGCTCGCCCTGTCGATCGGCGCGTTCGCGTTCGCGGAGCGGGAGGCGGACCGCGCGAACGACGCGGTGAACGCCAACGCCGCCCACCTCCTGGGCGCGACGTCGCACGTGGTGCAGCAGGACGATCCCGCGACGGCGCAGCTCCTGGCGGTCGAGGCGGTGCGGCGGCTGCGGGACGGGCAGACCCGGACGGCGCTGTTCAACGCCGTGACGGCCAACGAGCCGGCGGACCCGTACCTGCTGCGCACCGTCGACGTGCCCGAGGAGACCGGGCTGGCCGACGTCGCGCCGACCGGCACCGGCGTCGTCGGCCGGACCGAGACCGGCGACCTGGTGCGCTGGAACCCGGACGACGGCGCCCCCACGGTGCTGCGGGGCGACCGCACCCCCTTCGGCACGGTGAGCGGGTCCGGCGGGCCCGGGGGTGCGTCCCGGCGCGGTAGCCCCGTCGTGGCCGGCAGCGCCGACGGCTCGGTGGT
>NZ_JBHWZO010000437.1:0-2313 GCF_042728455.1 Promicromonospora sp. NPDC060204 | reverse complement strand
CGGCACAACTCTGTGCCGACCTCGATGCAGACTGCCGACTCTGCCGTGCAAACTGCCGCTCTGCCGGACAGACTGTCGACCGTTGCGCTGGGCTCCCGTCCGGCCCGCCGGATTCAGGGCAGCAGGACCGTGCGGATCGCCGTGATCAGACCGTCCTCGACGAGCACCCGGATCAGCGCGACGGGCGCGCCGTCCCTCGTCGCGACGAGCGCCACGCCGTCGTCCAGGAGTAGTGGCGCCAGGGTCCAGCCCGACGTCGGCCCCAGGTAGCGCAGCGACCCGGCCGCCACCCGCTCGGCGCCGGTGTCGAAGCCGACGCGCTCGCCGCGCAGCGTCGCCCAGCCCGAGACGTCGGGGTGCAGGATCCGCACCAGGGCCCCGAGGTCTCCCCCCGCGCAGGCCGCGATGAAGGTGTCGACCACGCGCTGCAGCTGGGGGTCGGCGCGGGGCCCGGCGGTTGCGGTCGGCTCCGGATGAGACGACGACGGACGCGCCGACGCGGCCCTCCTCGAAGCTGCCGACGCCGACCCGGACGACCCAGACCGGGTCGACGGGGTCCCTGACGGCGTCGACCCGGTCTGAGCCGGGGCGATCGATGCCGGACTGATCGAGCCCGGCGCGACCGACGTCGGACGGCCGGATGCCGACGCCTCAGCCGCCGACCCAGCCGACACCGCAGCCGCAGCCGCAGCCGCCGACCCGGCGGACGGCGACGCTGCAGCTGTTGACCCGGCCGACCCGGACGCTCCAGCTGTTGACCTGGCGGACCCGGACGCTACAGCTGTAGACCCGGACGCCGGCGGTCGCGACGCCCGGATCGCCCGCCGCGCCCGGCTGGCGAGCTGGCGGCACGCGGCCGGAGTGCGGCCGACCGTCTCCGCGACGCTCTCGAACGGGATGCCGAACACGTCGTGCAGCAGGAACGCGGCGCGCTCCCCCGCCGTCAGCCGGTCGAGCACGACGGACAGGGCGCGCCGGATCTCGTCGTCCAGGGTGATCCGGTCCGCCGGGTCCGCGGGCGCGGCCGAGCCCAGCCCCGGTGTCCGCGCGCCGGACGCGAAGTCCCACGCGGCCGGGTCTTGCGGCGCGGACAGCCGCCGGTGCGCCGACCCGATGCGGTCCAGCGCGAGCCGCCGCACCGCGACGACCAGCCAGCCGCGCAGGTCGCGGATGCCGCCGACGTCCTGGGTCGCGAGCCGCGCGAACGCGTCCTGCACCACGTCCTCGGCCTCGGCGGGGTCGGCCAGGATGCGGCGCGCGACGGCCAGCAGGTAGGCCCGGTCGTCCCGCGACGCCGCGGCGACACGCTCGGTGTCGCCCCTCAGCCCTCCGACGTCCGCCCCGGCCCTGGCGTCGCGCGCCCTGCCGGCCTCCGGCCCGGCCCCGGCGTCGCGCACCCTGCCGGCCTCGCGCATCTTCCCGCCGTCACGCACTTCCCCGCCGTCGCGCACTTCCCCTGCGTCGCGCGCCTTCCCGGCGTCGGTCCCCGCGTCGGTCGCGGCGTTCGCCCCGGCGCCTTCGCCGGCGGCTCGCGCGGGGTCACGTCCAGCTTCGCTCATGCCCCGCACGACGATCGGGCACCCCGCGATGTGACGGCGTCACACACCCGGACGCCCGTTCGTCCTGTCCCGCACCCGGCCGGCGAACCGCCGTCCGACCGACCTGAAGGAGCCTCATGCTCACCACCACCCTGTGGGCGGCGCAGATCGTCCTCGCGCTGTTCTTCCTGTTCGCGGCACTGCCCAAGATCGCCGGCCGCGGCATCGACCGCTGGGCCGGGTTCGACGACCTGCCCCGTTCGATCGTCATCCTGACCGGCGTCGTGGAGCTCGCGGCGCCGTTCGCGCTCGTCCTGCCCGTGCTGCTGGGCGCCTTCGAGTGGACGACGCCGCTGGCCGCGGCCGGGCTCGCCGTCGTCACGCTCATGGCCAGCGGGTTCCACATCAGGGCCGGCGAGTGGCTGCCTGCGCTGGAGACGGCGCTGTGTGCGGCGCTGGCCGGGGCCGTCGCCGTCGGCCGCTGGGACCTCCTGGCCACCGGACCGCACCTGGACGCCGACCTCCTGGTCCCCGTGATCGGCCTGGTCACGGTCGCGCTCACGATCAATCTGATCGCGATCTTCCGGGGCCCGGCGCCGTCGCGCTCGGCCCAGTCCGGCCAGGCTGCACCGGCCGCCCAGGCCGACCGGGCCACCCAGGCTGCCCAGGCCGACGACCCGGCCGACGCGCCCGCGTCGGCCACACGCTGAGCAGGCCGGCCGCGGACCCGGTCGTCGCGATCCCCTTTGAGGCCCTGGTTTCTTCGCTTTGAGGT
>NZ_JBHWZO010000436.1:0-2315 GCF_042728455.1 Promicromonospora sp. NPDC060204 | reverse complement strand
GGTCAGCCGGGGTCGGTCGGACAGGCCGGTCGGACAGGCCGGCGGCTCGGGCCGTCAGCTCGGACCGGCTGACGGCCCAGGTCGTCAGCTCGTCTCGTACGCCGCCGTCACGTGGTAGACGCCGCCGCCCCAGCCGTCGGCCGGGAACGCGTCGGACACGCGGATGTAGGCGGCCTTGTCGGCGCCGAGGTGCTCGGTCAGGTCCAGGGTGTGGTCGGCCCGGTTGGAGCCGTCCCTGATCTGCTCGTCCTCGGTCAGGACCGTGGTCCAGCTCTCGCCGTCCGGGCTGACCTCGACGACGTACTGGTTGTCGATCGTCAGCGTCGCCTGGGCCGACGTCGTCCCCGCGGGGAACGGGAAGCGGTAGACGAAGGCGCTCTCGCCGTCGGCGTACCGGCTGCCGCCGCCGCTGAAGCCGGAGCCGCCGGCGTCGAACAGCCAGGGGATCTCCTCGGGCGACCCGGCCGCGAAGTCGACGACGGCCGCGACCAGCACCTCCGCCCGCGCGGTGTAGGTCAGGCCCGACCGTGCGGTGACGGTGACGCTCACCGGGTAGCTGCCGTCGGCGGTGCCCGCCGGGATCCGCACGTCCACCGGGAGGGTGGCCCGCGCGGGGTCGGCGTGGCCGGACGGGTTCAGCCGCAGCGTCCGGTCCGCGGTGACCTTCCAGCCGCGCGGCCCGGTGGTCCGCACGGTCACGGGGAGCGTCTCGGGCCGGGCGGACGTCGCGGCCACTCCGACGTCGAGCCCCACACGCGTGGCCTGGCCGGTGCTCGGCATGACGGCAACGACGGCGGGCGAGGCGGCGGCCGACAGGGTGCGGGCCGGCTGCTCCCGCGGGACGTCGGCGATCAGCGCGCTCAGGGCGCTGGCCTGGGTGCGCCAGTCGAACACGTTGGGCTGCTCGGCGGTGCCGCCGGCCCAGCGCAGGCCCAGCCGGCCCACGACGTCGCGGTCGTTCGCCCAGACGGACGCCGCCTGGTCGGCGACGAACTGCGTGTACGCCGGCTCGCCCGTGGCGTCGGCGAGCTCCATCAGGTACCGCTGGAAGATGCCCTTGAACTGCTTCTGGTTGTCGTCGCAGCTCCGCCCGGCAGCCTCGCACCACTCGGTGAGCACGCCGTCCTTGACCAGCACGTCGGACCCCAGGGCGGAGTCGGCGAGGTACTTCGCAGTGTCGAGCAGCTCGGGGTCGCCCGTGGCCCGCCACAGCTCCAGCGCCGCGCCGATACCGAGGCCCTGGTTGTAGGTCCACACGGTGTCGTTGTTGCTGGAGCAGTCGTCGCGCAGCCCGTCGTTGACCAGGCCGTTCGCGTTGATCATGCCGCTGCCGACGTACCAGTCCCAGGCCTCCTGGGAGCGGTCCAGCCAGAGCGTGTCGCCCGGCAGCCGGTTGTGCAGCTCGGCGGTCAGGCGCACCCACTGGCCATTGGTGACGGCGTTCTTGTACGTGCGCTCCTCGTTCCACCAGATGCCGCCGCCGCAGGTGCTGGTGTCCCAGAACTCGTTCATGAACTCGCCGATGGTGACGGCCATGTCGAGGTACTTCTCGTCGCCGGTCAGGTCGTAGGCGGTGACCCAGTTGAGCCCCCACCACCCGGAGTCGTCGATGGCGCGGCTGGTGAAGTTGCCGTAGATCTCGTCCGTGGACCGCTCACCGGCCGGGAACGGGCCCTTGTTCGTCTCGAAGCTGTGGTCGAGCTCGGCCAGGTAGCGCCGGTCGCCCGTGCGCGCCATGTAGTCGCCGATGGTCTGCAGCGCGACGGCGGAGTTCCACCAGCTCGACGCGAACCACGCCTTCTGCTGGTCGTAGGAGTCCATCAGCACGTCGGCGGAGACCCGCGCGTCGGCGACGGCGGTCGCGGCGTCGACGTCGTCGGTGCCTGCCGACGGCGCGGCGTCGGCGGACACTGCGCTGGCCGAAACGGCGGCGTTGGCCGACACGGCGTCAGCGGACACGGCGTCGGCCGAAACGGCGGCGGGTTCGGTGGGTGGTGGCCCGGCGTGCGCCAGGGCGACCGGTTGCAGCCCGGCGATCACGGCCATGGCCAGCAGGACTCGTCGGGTACGACGGAACATCGACATCGATGGGCTCCTCCCCCTGGGCGCGACGTTGCCCCCAGGCGCTCGTGATTTCACCCAAAACCTACAGGACAATAGGATGAAATACACCCATTCGATGACAGCGGTGTCGTCGACGTCGCCGACGGGCACGAACCGGCCGCCCGAGCACCCGCGGAGCCCACCGATCCCCGTCGACCGGGAGCACCCCGTGAAGTGCGCTTCTACCCCGTCATTGGGCCCGGAATCAGGCC
>NZ_JBHWZO010000435.1:0-2393 GCF_042728455.1 Promicromonospora sp. NPDC060204 | reverse complement strand
GATCACTCGGTGACGCGACCGAGGTAGTCGCCCGTGCGGGTGTCGACCTTGACCTTGACGCCCTGCTCGAGGAACAGCGGGACCTGGATCTCCGCGCCCGTCTCGAGCGTCGCCGGCTTGGTGCCACCGGTGGAGCGGTCGCCCTGCAGGCCCGGCTCCGTGTAGGTGATCTCCAGCACGACGGACGCCGGCAGCTCGATGTACAGCGGGGTGCCGTCGTTCGAGGCGAGCATGACGCTCATGCCCTCGAGCATGTAGTCCTTCGCGTCGCCGACGGTCGCGGCCGACACGTTGATCTGGTCGTACGTGTCGTTGTCCATGAAGACGAAGTCCTCGCCGTCCATGTACAGGTACTGGAAGTCGCGACGGTCGACGTTGGCCGTCTCGACCTTGATGCCCGCGTTGAACGTCTTGTCGACGACCTTGCCGGACAGCACGTTCTTCATCTTCGTGCGGACGAACGCTCCACCCTTGCCCGGCTTGACATGCTGGAACTCGATGACGGACCAGAGGTTGCCGTCGATGCGGAGCACGGTGCCGTTCTTGATGTCGTTGGAGGTAGCCACGTTCGTCTTCCTGTGTCGGGTGAAGGGTGTACCCCGGGGCACGCCGACGAGAGGCCGGCGGCTGGGGTGATCAAGCGAGGTGTCAAGCAGCAGCGGTCAAGTCTACCGGACCGGTCAGAGGACGAGCGCATTCAGCACGACGAGTCCCAGCAGACCGGTGGCGACCGACCAGATCAACGAGGCGAGCGTACCCACGACGAACCGCTCCGACGCGACGGGCTGGTCGCGCAGCTCCGCGTACCGCCCCAGGCCCTTGATGGCGACGACGATCGCGATGCCGTACGGGTAGCCGGCCAGGAGGGAGCCCGTGATCGCCAGGCGCTCCAGCACACCGAGCCACGCGCCGCCCCGGAGGATCGCGACGGCGTCCGGGTGCATCGTGCCGGTGGGCGACTCCTCGCCGGTGTGGCCGCCCTTGGCCACCCCGGAGCCGCCGTCGGCCCCGGAGCCGGAGCCCTTCTCGGCCTTCTCGCCCTCGCCGGCCGCGGCTGCCGTGCCCTCGCCGGTTGCGCCTTCTCCCGCTGCGCCTTCTCCTGCTGAGCCCTCTCCGGCCGCGCCCGCAGTGCCCTCACCCTCGCCCGGCTCCAGGGCCTGCGGGTACACGGGCGGCTTGTAGCGGGCCCAGGGCAGGTCGCCGCGGCCCGCGCGGCGCAGCACCCAGGGCACCACCCACGAGCCCACGATGACGCTCAGCGCCAACGTGATCAGCCAGGTCGCGATCGCGGCGACCCACTGCAGTCCGTCGAGGTAGTCCAGCATCTCCCAGGTCACGGCGTGACGTTCCCCTCAGCTCTTTGTGCCAGCTCTTGGCGTGGTTCTTCCTTGGCGACGGAGTCGGGCCCGGGCACCAGGTCCGGGCCCACCGAGCTGCTCAGCTCGGCGAGCAACCGCACCACCACCGGCCGCACCGCTTCCTCCTCCTGCCAGAGCGCCGCTCGGACCCGCTGGCTCACCGCCTGCTCGCTGACGTGCAAGGACTGGGCGACGATCCTCTGTCGTCCCGGTTTGTCCGCCAGCGAGGCGAGCGTATCGGCGACCTCCCACCCTTGGGGCGTGCGGCGCGCGCGAATCGCCGCGAGGAGTCGCAACAGCGCCTCGACCTCTGCGGCGAGGTCGGGCTGCGCGGCTGTGTCGGAGGCTGCTGTGTCCGAGGCTGCCGTGTCGGGGGCAGATGTGCCCGGGACGGCCGTGTCCTGGGCAGGCGCGCCGGGGGCAGCCGCCCCGGAGATGGTGGTCCTCAGGTCGGGCGCACCCGGCGGCGGACCCTCCACCGCGACCGACGTGCCCCTGCCGCGCGTCTTGGCCCGCTCGACGGCGTCGCGGGCGCGGTAGAACGCGAAGCCGCGCGCCTCCCGGGACACCGTGGGCAGCGGCCCCTCGACCTGGCCGACGCCGATGCCGACGCTCCAGCCCTGGTCGCGCAGCAGGTGCAGGGACAGGTCGACCGCGAGCTCGGCGCCCGCCCGGCCCGACGCCAGGATGCCCTGCACCTCGTCACCCACCGTGCGCTCGAACCCCACGACGACGCCCTCGCGGAAGCGAGTCAGCCGCGCGAGCTCCGCGAGGACCTCGGGAACGCGGTCGGCCGCGTAGGTCGAACCCCGCTGGTCGACGGTCAGGACAATCATGGCTCAAGCCTAGAGCCTTAACTCCACATGCTCAAGGCTCAAGACTTGATAGAACCAACTCAAGCCTAGAGCCTTGTTGTGATCATATCGGGCGAACTCCTCGCCCAGCTACTCCACCAGCTACTCCCCGAGCCGCGCCGCGATCGCCGAGAGCGCGAGCCGGTACGAGTCGAACCCGAATCCGGCCACGGTCCCCGTC
>NZ_JBHWZO010000434.1:0-2406 GCF_042728455.1 Promicromonospora sp. NPDC060204 | reverse complement strand
GGTTTGCCCTGTCCGTTAGATTAGGTAACGCTGCCGTGTGGTCGCAACGGAAGTAGTCAGCTACGACTGAGAGTTCATCACTGGTGTCGACGTTGTTAGGCAATGAGCCCGAACTATGCCGAGTTTCAGTGATCGGGGGCGGACGTGCCGCCGGAAGCGATGGCGGAGGCCGTGGCAGGCCTCCTGGGTGTCGTCAGTCCGTGAGGGAGGCGCGGGGCCCGACGACGGGAGAGGAGCCCTTCAGGCCGCCGACCTGGGACACACCGGCACCCGAGCCGGCGAGCGTCCGAGCGGACAGGGTCCCCTCGTAGCTGTCGTACTTCACGTACTGGTGGTAGACCTGGCCGTCCGACCGGTCGGTGATGCGCCAGCGGCCGCCCACCCAGACGGACCGCGGGGCCTCGGTGTACGCGCCGAACTCGCCGCACCCGTCACTGTCGAGCGGGACGCCCCAGGAGATGTGGTCGGGCTGCTCCTGGCCGGCACCGGGGTAGACGTGCCCGTTGCTGCCGATGAACTGCACGGACAGGTCACCGGTGCCGTAGTAGCCCGGCGCGGCGCAGATGGCGACCGGGGCCGCCAGGTAGCCGTCGTACACGAGGGACTCGCCGATCACGGCGTTGTAGTTCCACAGGCTGAACCACTGGTAGGCCGAGAACGGCGACGACAGCGAGGAACGGACCCACAGGTAGGTCCGGTTGCTGGTGTCCTTGCCCGCCATGTTCGACACGACCACGCGGAACTGGTTGAGCTCGTGCGCGGGCGCGGCGGTGAACCGGTACGTCGAGCTGTTCGACCCGATGTTGGTCCAGGTGCCGCTCGCCGGGGTCCAGCGCTGCCACTGGTACTTGAGGCCGCCACCCGTGGCCGACACCTTGAGCGTGACGGTCTTGCCGACCGTCGTGTCCACGTAGCGCGTCGGCTGCGTCTTCACGTCGGGGGTGGTGATGCCGACGGGCCACTTCACGGTGACGGTCGCCGAGCTGAGGCGCTTGGCCGGCAGGTAGGAGAACTTGCGGCCGACGATCTCGACCGAGATCTTCTTGCCGTGCTCCTTGGTCGTGAGCTTGTAGGTGCGGCTCGTCGCACCGGCGATCGGCGTGCCGTTGGCGCGCCACTGGTAGGTGACCGCCGACGGGGTGGGCGACCAGGTGCCGCGGTTCGCGGTGAGGGTCTGGCCAACGCGGACGGTGCCGCTGATCGTCGGCGCGGACGTCCGGGCGAAGGGCTTGGAGACGACGGCGGCGGCCGACGTCAGGCTCTTCGTCGTGTAGCCCGCCTTGGAACCGGTCACCGTGACGGTGAGCTTGTCACCGTGCAGGCGGCTGGGGATCGTGTAGGTGCGGCCGGTGGCGCCGGAGATCGAGCTGCCGTTCGCCTTCCACTGGTACTTCAGCGTGGCCGTCGGGGAGAAGTGGCCGGTCGTGGCGCCGACCAGGCCGCCGACCTTGACCGTGCCGTTGATCTTCGGCGTCGTGGTGACGAAGCTGGCCTTCGCCACGGTCGAGAACGCGCTGTAGGCGGTCTTCGGGGCGTAGCCGGCCTTCGTGCCGGTCACGACGAGGCGCAGGGTCTTGCCCGCGTGCGCGGCCTGCGGCGTGAACGTCGTCGTGGTGGCGACCGTGGTGCCGCTGATCTTCCACTGGTAGGCCAGGGAGGTACCCGCGGGCCAGGTGCCGGGCTTGGCGGTGAGCTTCGAGGCGACCTTGACCGTGCCGGAGACCGTCGGGGTACCGGCGGCGAGGTCGCCGAGGGTCACGACACCGGAGGCTGCCGAGACAGGGGCGCTCGTCAGGCCGCCCGCGGTCGCCGCGACGGTGCCGATCAGGTACTGGTCGAGGTAGGCGGGCAGGACGTCGAGCGTCGGGTCGCCGGCCCCCTCGACGAGGGTGTCCGCACCGTCCAGGACGGCGTCCGAGCTGAGGTACCACGCGTAGGCGACGGACTCGGGCTCGGGCGCCCAGGTGCCGCCGGTCTGGTCGAGGGCGATCGTGGAGCCGACCGCCGCCGCACCGTTCACCGCGAGGGTTCCGGTGAAGACGGGCGCGTCGGCCTCCGCGGCGGACGCCGGCACAGCGGCGAACGGCCCGGCGACCAGGGCGAGCGTGGCGAGCGACGCGCCGGCGCGCCAGCGCCGGGCCGTTCTCGGGGTGGGGGCGGCGAGCGCGGGGTGGGCGGCGCCGAAGAGCTTCTGCTTCATGGGGGGTCCTTCGCGATCCGTGACAGGACGGGGCACCGGGGACCGCCGTCGGTCCCGGGCGTCGCGAACGTAACCTGCCGCGAATGCTGCCGGAAGCAACATTTAGCGGGAATCGGCTTAAAACCGTCGAAGTTCACCCCTGGATTCACCCGCCGTGAATTCTTCTGGCGGCAGCAGGGCCCGTCTAGAAACGTTACTCGACGGGC
>NZ_JBHWZO010000433.1:0-2414 GCF_042728455.1 Promicromonospora sp. NPDC060204 | reverse complement strand
GCCGCGACGCGCCCCCGGGCGCGCCGCGGCAGCGGTGCGGGTCGCCTACCGCCCCACGCCCGTGCCCACCGCGCTTACCTCTCTGCTGGCAGTCCTGCTCCGGACCGTTCTGCTCCGGACCGTCCTGCGCGGGATCGCCCCGCTCGCGACTGTGCGGCTCGGGGCCGTTCTGCTCGGGACCGCTCTGCTCGGGACCGCTCTGCTCGCGGGCCCGGCGGCGGCGCACGCCGTGCCGACCGTCTCGGCCCTGCCGACCGTGACCACCGCGGGCAGCCCTGCCGCGGGCGGCGCCGTCGCAGGCAGCGCCGTCGCAGGCAGCGCCGTCGCAGGCAGCACCGTCGCAGGCAGCACCGTCGCAGGCAGCGCCGCCGGTAGCGCTGTCGCTGGAAGCCCTGCTGCCGGAAGCCCAGTCGCGGAAAGCCCTGTCGCGACCAACGCCTCGACCGACGTCGACGGCATCTCCTGGTCCGTCACCCCCGCCGACAACCGGCAGGGCACCGGCCGCGCCAACTACGGCTACGCCGTCGAGCCCGGGGACACGCTCCGCGACGCCCTGGTGGTGACCAACCGGTCAACCGCTCCCCTGCAGCTCACCGTGTACGGCACCGACGCCTTCACGACCCCGAGCGGCCACATCGACCTGCTGACCGCCGAGGAGCCCGCGACCGGGCTCGGCACCTGGATCACCTTCCGTCGGGGCACGCTGGACCTCGACCCGGGCGAGTCCGCGGAGGTCCCGTTCACGCTCCGCGTGCCCGACGACGCCGCGCCCGGCGACCACTCGGGCGGCGTCGTCACCGCGCTGACGCAACAGGTCGGCGACTCGGCCCTGACCGTCGACCGGCGTCTGGCGCTACGTGTGCACGCGCGGGTGGCAGGCGACCTCGCGCCGGGACTCGGGATCAGCGACCTGAGCGTCACGACGGACGTGTCCGCCAACCCGTTCGGGACCGTCACCTCGACGGTCCGCTACCGCCTCACCAACACGGGCACCGCCCGGCTGGTGCCCACGGAGTCGGTCAGCGTGGCGGGTCCGGCAGGCACGGCCTGGGCGGGCGGCCCGGTGACGGCGTCGGCGTCGGGGACGGCGTCGGCGTCGGGGACGGCGTCGGTCTCGGCGTCGGCGTCGGGCGAGCTGACCGAGATACTCCCCGGCTCCACGGTAGAGCGCGTGGTCGAGGTCCGCGGCGTCCGCCCGCTCGTGCGGGCTGAGGCGACCGTCCGGGTGGACGGCCTCGTGGTCGGCATCGGCGGGGGCGGCGTCACCTCCGCGCACGACGCCGCGAGCGGCTGGGCCGTGCCGTGGGCCCTGCTCGGGCTGGTGCTGCTGGCCGTGGCGGCCGCCGTGGTGATCCCGCCGGTGTGGGCGAGACGTGGCAGGCTTCGGGGCAGACCCCACGACACAGGGAGTGGTTGATGAGCCGGCCGGACGCGCAGCGGTTCCCGGCGTCGGTGTTCGGCGTCGGCTCGGAGCCCGACGCGCGCTTCACCCTCGCCAACGAGCGGACCTTCCTCGCCTGGATCCGGACCGCTCTCGCCCTGGTGGCCGGCGGCGTGGCCCTGGAGACCCTCGGGCTCGACCTGCAGCCCGGCCTGCGGCTCGCGGCGTCGCTCGTGCTCATCGTCGCGGGCACGGCGCTGCCGTTGATCGCCTGGACCGGGTGGATGCGCGTCGAGCGGGCGCTGCGCAGCGGGTCGGTGCTGCCGTCGTCGATCGTGGGCGTGGTGCTCGCGATCGTCGTCGCGGTGGTCGGCGTGCTGGTGCTGCTGGGCGTGCTGCTGCGATGACCGCGGCGGGGTCACCCGCGGGTGCGGGATCTCCTCCGGGGGCGGGGACTCCTCCTGGAGCAGGATCTCCCTCGGGTGCAGGACAGCCGCCCGTTCCCGGGCTGCAGCCGGAGCGCACGGAGCTGGCCTGGCGTCGGACGGCGCTCTCGGTCGCCGCCGTCTCGCTGGTCGGCGCCCGGCTGCTGCCCGCGCTGTTCGGCAGCGCGGTCTGGCTGCTGCCCGGCCTGGTCGGGCTGATGCTGGCCGGGTACCTCCTGATCGCGTCCCGACGGCGGCACGGCCGCCGTGTGCCGGTGCCGCCGCGGGGCCCCGGGCACGACTCGCCGGGCGCGGGACTGCTCGCGGTGGCGGGCGCGATCGTGGTGACGATCGGCCTGGGCGGCCTCGTCGTCGTCCTGGCGACGCACCTCTGGGCCTGACCGCCCGACCGCCTGACCGCCCGACCGCACGACCGCATGACCGCACGAGTCAGACAGCCGCAGCGCCGCCGGACTGCCGGGCAGCCGGGCAGCCGGGCAGATGCAACGTCGGGCCGCCGCGCCGATCCGTCGTCGGGCCGTCGCTGGCCGCGCCCAAAGTGCGCTTCTACCCCGTCATTGGGCCCGGAATCACGCCTTGTTCGGGCC
>NZ_JBHWZO010000432.1:0-2422 GCF_042728455.1 Promicromonospora sp. NPDC060204 | reverse complement strand
GTCCGGGGGAGCGCCGCCGCCCGCGACGGACGGCAGCAGCAGGGCCGTGAGCACGCCCGCGACGACGCACACGCCCGTCAGGACGAGGAACGCGTTGCGCCAGCCGACGGCGGTGCCCAGCGACGTCGACAGCGGGACGCCGAGGATGAACCCGGCCGACGCGCCCAGCGTGACGAGCGCCAGGGCCCGTCCCGCGAGGTGCGGCCGCACCAGGCGCGACGCGTACCCGATGCTCACCGAGAAGAAGACGGCGTGCGCCGCCCCGCCCAGCGCCCGGGCCGCGGCGACGACGGCGAAGGTGGGGGCGAGCGCGACGATCACGTTGCTCACCGTGTAGACGGCGATCGTGCCGAGCAGCACGGTCTTGCGCGGCAGTCGGCGCGTCGCCGACGTCAGCGGCAGGGCGAGCGCCGCGACCATGAACGCGTACGCGGTGACCAGGAGGCCCGCCACGGACTCGGACACGGCGAGGTCGTCGCTGATCAGAGGGAGCAGGCCCACCGGGACCAGCTCGGTGGTGACGGCGACGAACGTGGCGAGGGCCAGGGCGAACAGGCCGCCGGCCGCGTCGCGCACGTCGCCGGGCTGCCAGGCGGTGACCTCACCACGTGAACTGGGCATGGGCTCCATGGTGACATTCGTCGCGACCTGCCCGTTGCCGCACCCGCACCCCCTAGACTGGACCGGCCCCCGCCGCCGTGGGCCGATCCACCCTGCCACCATCCCCCTGACCGTGAGGACCACCTGCGTGATCACTGCCCATGGCGTCGAGCTGCGCGTCGGCGCGCGCGTGCTGCTGAGCGAGGCCACCTTCCGGGTCGCCTCGGGCGACCGGATCGGCCTGGTCGGTCGCAACGGTGCCGGCAAGACCACGCTGACCAAGACCCTCGCGGGCGAGACCCAGCCCACGGGCGGGCAGATCGTGCGCGGTACCGACATCGGCTACCTGCCACAGGACCCGCGTACGGGCGACCTCGAGGTCCTCGCGATGAACCGCGTGCTCTCCGCGCGCAACCTCGACCGGGTCATCACGCAGATGCGCGAGGCCGAGGGCGAGATGGCGTCGGCCGACCCGGCCACCCAGGCGGCCGCGCTGGAGCGGTACCCCAAGCTGGAGGCGCGGTTCCTCGCAGCCGGCGGGTACGCCGCGGAGTCCGAGGCGCAGATCATCACGGCGAACCTCGGCCTGGACGAGCGCGTGCTGGGCCAGCCCCTGAGCACCCTCTCCGGCGGTCAGCGCCGCCGGATCGAGCTGGCGCGCATCCTGTTCAGCGGCGTCGAGACGCTGCTGCTGGACGAGCCCACCAACCACCTCGACGCCGACTCGATCATCTGGCTGCGCGACTACCTCAAGGCGTACAACGGCGGGTTCATCGTGATCAGCCACGACGTCGACCTGCTGCGCGCCACGGTGAACAAGGTGTTCCACCTGGACGCCAACCGGGGTGAGCTCGACCAGTACAACATGGGCTGGGACACCTACCTGGAGCAGCGCGAGACGGACGAGCGGCGTCGTCGGCGCGAGCGGGCCAACGCCGAGAAGAAGGCGGGCACGCTGCTCGCCCAGGCCGAGAAGATGCGCGCCAAGGCGACCAAGGCGACCGCCGCGCAGAACATGATCAAGCGCGCCGAGAAGATGCTCGGCGGCCTGGAGAACGAGCGCGCCGCCGACCGCGTGGCCAAGCTCCGGTTCCCGACGCCGGCGCCCTGCGGGCGCACGCCGCTCACCGCGAGCGGGCTGTCCAAGGCGTACGGGTCGCAGGAGGTGTTCGCCGGGGTCGACCTGGCGATCGACCGCGGGTCGCGCGTCGTGATCCTCGGCTTCAACGGCGCCGGCAAGACGACGCTGCTGCGCATCCTCGCGGGCGTCGAGGCCCCGGACACCGGCGAGGTCGAGCCCGGGCACGGCCTCAAGCTCGGCTACTACGCCCAGGAGCACGACACGCTCGACATGCACGCGACCGTCGTCGAGAACCTGCGGCACGCCGCGCCCGACCTGACGGACACGCAGGTCCGTTCCGTGCTCGGCTCGTTCCTGTTCAGCGGGGACGACGCCGAGAAGCCCGCCCACGTGCTGTCCGGCGGCGAGAAGACGCGGCTCGCGCTCGCGACCATCGTCGTCTCCGGCGCGAACGTGCTGCTGCTCGACGAGCCCACGAACAACCTCGACCCCGCCTCCCGGGCCGAGATCCTCGGGGCGCTCAAGACGTACGAGGGCGCGGTCGTGATGGTGACCCACGACGACGGCGCCGTCGAGGCCCTGGAGCCCGAGCGCGTACTGCTGCTGCCCGACGGCGACGAGGACCTCTGGAACGACAGCTACCAGGAGCTCGTCTCCCTCGCGTGAGGCTGACGCCTGAGCGGCTCTCCGGGAACCGATGACGCAGCCGAGGGGGTAACGCTGAGCGAGCACTGCTAGCTC
>NZ_JBHWZO010000431.1:0-2461 GCF_042728455.1 Promicromonospora sp. NPDC060204 | reverse complement strand
GCGTTTCCGCCGACCGGGGCCTCGTTCCTGCTGTGCGCCCGAAGGGATTCGAACCCCCAACCTTCTGATCCGTAGTCAGATGCTCTATCCGTTGAGCTACGGGCGCTTGTCGTACCAACTGCTGCCTGCCTGCCGTTCACACGGCCGACCGACGAGAACATTACCGCCTGTTCGGCGCGGGCCCAAACTCAAATCCGCACTTCCCGAGGAGAACTCCGTCACAGCCCTGAACCTGCGTGCCGAAGCCTCTCACAGAAAAGGCCCCGGGCGTCACGCGCGGCCGGGACCTTCCTGGCGGAGACGGAGGGATTTGAACCCTCGAACGGGTTGCCCCGTTACCACCTTAGCAGGGTGGCGCACTAGACCTGACTATGCGACGTCTCCTCGCGACAGCTTCTACCCAGGCAGGGCGATGCCGCGCGGCCCAGGCTACCTGGCGCACGGCGACCTGAGCAAAGTGGGACGGCCGGCGGCACGCGGGACAAGGCGACATCCGCGAGATCCTGCCGATTTTCCGTCCGAGCCGAGGTGGCCCGGGACATGCGCCAGACGCCCTCGCCTGGGTCCGGGCGGCGTCCGGCAGCGTATTTCATACAGCGTCAATAACGGGTACATTCGCGGTCATGGACTACGACGTCTTGGTGATCGGCTCGGGTTTCGGCGGCAGCGTTGCTGCCCTCCGCCTCACGGAGAAGGGCTACAGGGTGGGTGTGCTCGAGGCGGGCCGCCGGTTCGAGGACGACGAGTTCGCCAAGAACTCCTGGCACCTCAGGCAGTTCCTGTGGGCGCCCGCCCTGGGGTGCTACGGCATCCAGCGCGTGCGCCTGCTGCGCAACGTGCTGTGCCTGACGGGCGCAGGCGTGGGCGGCGGGTCACTGGTGTACGCCAACACCCTCTACCGCCCCCTGGACCCCTTCTACGCCGACTCCGCCTGGTCCCACATCGCCGACTGGAAGTCCGAGCTCGCGCCGTACTACGACCAGGCGGAGCGCATGCTCGGCGTCGTCCGGTACCACGGCCGCTCGCCCGCGGACGACGTCATCCGGGGCGTCGCGGACGACATGGGCGTGGGCGAGACGTTCCGGCCCACCCGGGTGGGTGTGTACTTCGGGCCGGGCGGCGCGGAGGCGCCGTCGCCGGGCCGCCGGGCCGCCGACCCGTTCTTCGGCGGGGCCGGACCGGAGCGGACGGGCTGCATCGAGTGCGGCGAGTGCATGACCGGCTGCCGGCACGGCGCCAAGAACACCCTGGTCAAGAACTACCTCTACCTCGCGGAGCGCGCGGGCGCCGAGGTGCACCCGCTGACCACGGCCGACGTCGTCCGGCCGCGGGCAGCGGCGGAGGGCGGCGGCTACGAGATCCGCACCCACCGCACCGGCAGGAGGTGGGCCGGGCGGCGCACGTTCACGGCGAAGCAGGTCGTGTTCGCCGCCGGCACCCTCGGCACGCAGCGCCTGCTGCACGCCATGAAGGACGCCGGCACGCTGCCGGGCCTCTCTGACCGGCTCGGGCACCTCACCCGCACCAACTCTGAGGCGCTGCTGGGCGCGATGACGCACAAGGTCAGCTCGACCGACTACTCGCGCGGCCTCGCGATCACCTCGTCGTTCTACCCGAACGAGAGCACCCACATCGAGCCCGTGCGCTACGGCCACGGCTCCAACGTCATGGCGGCGCTCCAGCACATCCTGGTCGACGGCGGACCGCACCGGTTCTTCCGCTGGTTCGGCGAGATGGGCAAGAACCTCAGGTGGCTGCCGGTGCTGATGGACTGGCGCCGCTGGTCCGAGCGGACGGTCATCGCCCTGGTCATGCAGGCCCACGACAACTCGCTGACCACGCTCACCCGCCGGTCGCCGTTCGGCCGGTACATGACCTCCCGGCAGGGCACCGGCGCGCCCAACCCGAGCTGGATCCCGGAGGGCCACGAGGCGGTGCGCCGCATGGCGGACAAGATGGGCGACGACGGCGTGGAGGGCATCGCGGGCGGCACGATCGGCGACCCCTTCAACATCCCGCTGACCGCGCACATCCTCGGCGGCTGCGCCATCGGCTCCGACGCCGCGGACGGCGTCGTCGACCCGTACCTGCGGATGTTCGGCCACGAGGGCCTGCACGTCATGGACGGCTCGGCCGTGACCGCGAACCTTGGGGTGAACCCGTCGCTCACCATCACGGCGCAGGCCGAGCGGGCGTGCGCGCTGTGGCCCAACGCCGGCGACCAGGACGGCCGGCCTGCCCTGGGGTCGGCCTACCGGCCCGTCGAGCCGGTACGTCCGGCCGCCCCGGTGGTGCCCGAGGCCGCTCCAGCGGCACTGCGCCTGCCCATCGTGGGGATCACCTGAGCCCGGGGGCTCACGAGAAGGACGACGGCCGGGATCCACTGGATTCCGTGTCATGAGTCGTGCGGGAACGGTGCTGGCCATCTCGGCCGGCCTGGTCTGCACGGCAGCAACAGGTG
>NZ_JBHWZO010000430.1:0-2514 GCF_042728455.1 Promicromonospora sp. NPDC060204 | reverse complement strand
CCAGCGGGCGGCCGCCGTTTCGTCTGCCCGGACGCCTTTCGCCCGCCCACGGCCTGTCGCTGAGCCGGTTCTTGCCCGATTCCGGGCAAGAAGTTGTCGTTCCTCGCTTCGATGGGCCACGCTCAGCGGCATGAGGACGTCTCCCGACCTCGTCGCCCAGGTGGCGGCGACCACCGGTCTCACGCCCGCCGAGGCGGCGCGGGTGGTCGGCGACGTCGTCGCGTACTTCGCCGAACCGGTGGAGGACGTCGTCCGGCGCCGGCACGCCGAGCTGAAGACCCACGGCGCGAAGAACCCCGAGATCTTCGCGCTCATCGCCGCCGAGCTCGAGCAGCGGGTCGTCGCCGCGCCCCGGCTCAGCGAACGACAGCTGCGCCGGATGATCTACGGCTGATCCGGCGCCGCCCGCGGGCCGCGCCGCCCGTCCCTCCGTACCCCTGAAGGAGCACCATCATGTGTGGAATCGTCGGTTACGTCGGCGGCCAGAACGCCGCCCCTCTGCTCGTCGAGGCCCTCGGCCGGCTGGAGCACCGGGGGTACGACTCGGCCGGCGTCGCCGTCGTCGGCTCCCAGCTCAAGGTCACCAAGCGCGCCGGCCGGGTCCGCGACCTGGCCGAGGTGCTGCCCAAGCGGATGCCCGGACGCGTCGGCATCGGCCACACCCGGTGGGCCACCCACGGCCCCGCCACCGACGTGAACGCCCACCCGCACACGGACGCGACCGGCACGGTCGCGGTGGTGCACAACGGCATCATCGACAACGCCGCCGCCCTGCGCGCCCGGCTCACCGGCCAGGGCGTGGAGCTCGCGAGCGACACCGACACGGAGGTGTTCGCCCACCTCGTCGCGCTGTCCGCCGCGGACACGCTGGAGGGCAAGGTCATCGACGCGCTGGACGCCGTCGAGGGCACCTACGGGCTCGCCGTCGTGCACGCCGACTTCCCGGACCGGGTGGTGGTGGCGCGCAACGGCAGCCCGCTGCTGGTCGGCGTGGGGGAGAAGGAGATGTTCGTGGCCTCGGACCTGGCCGCCCTCGTGCGCCACACCACGACGGTGGCGCACCTGGCCGACGGCGAGCTGGCCACCGTCACGGCGGCGGGCTTCACGACGTTCCGCCGGGACCTGACCCGCACGCAGACCACGGCGCGGGAGGTCGACGTCGACCCCAGCGCCTACGAGCACGGCCAGATCGACGGCCGCCCGCGCATGTACACGGAGATGCTGGAGCAGCCGGCCAGCGTGGAGCGCGCCCTGCGCGGCCGGCTCGACGAGCGGTTCGCGACCGCGCACCTCGGCGGGCTCGAGATGGACGCCCGCGCGCTGCGCGCCGTGCGCCGCGTCAAGATCCTGGGCTGCGGCTCGGCGTACTACGTGGGCCAGATGGGCGCATCCCTGGTCGAGGAGCTGGCCCGTGTCCCCGCCGACGCCGAGGCAGCGAGCGAGTTCCGCTACCGCGACCCCGTCATCGAGCCCGACACCCTGTACGTGGCGGTGAGCCAGTCCGGCGAGACGATCGACACCCTGCTCGCCGTCGAGGAGATCCGCCGCAAAGGCGGCCGCGTCATCGGCCTGGTCAACGTCGTCGGCTCCGCGATCGCCCGGGCCTGCGACGGCGGGATCTACCTGCATGCGGGGCCCGAGATCGCGGTCGCCTCCACCAAGGCACTCACCACGATGTTCGTGGGCTTCGCCCTCCTGGCGCTCCAGCTCGGGCGGGTGCGCGACCTCTCCGTCGCCGACGGGCGCCGGCTCGTCGCCGGGCTGCAGGCCCTGCCGGCCCAGATCGAGCAGGTGCTCGACGGCGAGGAGCGGATCGCGCAGGCCGCGAAGGCGCTCGCCGCGGCGGAGAGCCTGTTCTTCGTGGGCCGCGTCCGGGGATACCCGGTGGCGCGCGAGGGCGCGCAGAAGTTCAAGGAGATCAGTTACCGGCACGCCGAGGCGTACCAGATGTCCGAGCTGAAGCACGGGCCGCTGGCGCTCATCTCGCCCGAGGTGCCGACGGTCGCCATCGTGCCCGACGACGAGCTGACCGACCGGAACGTGGCGGCCCTGCACGAGATCGCCGCGCGTGGCGGCCCCCTCGTCGTCATCACCCACGACGGCGTGGACCTGGGCGAGCTGAAGGCGGAGCGGATCGACGTACCGCGCAACGAGCGGGAGCTGGACCCACTGCTCCTGACCGTGCCGCTGCAGCTGCTGGCCTATCACGCTGCGCTGACGCTCGGTCACGACGTGGACAAGCCGCGGAACCTGGCGAAGTCCGTCACCGTGGAGTGACGCCGGTGACGGGCGCCCGGTTTGCCGCCGGTGACGGGGATGAAACGGGCGCCGCGCACCACCGCGCACGTCGCGCGCACGCTGATTTTGCGTGGACAGCGATCGCTGTGTACTGTTCCGGTTGTTCGCCCGACAGGGAGACACGGACAGGAAACGCGAAGAGCGTGACTGGCCGGTCCCGGGGCGGGAACCACTCCAGATCTTCGAGGTAGCTTCGTGCGCTTCGTTTCTGGGTTG
>NZ_JBHWZO010000429.1:0-2538 GCF_042728455.1 Promicromonospora sp. NPDC060204 | reverse complement strand
GCCGCGTGGTCACCCTGTCAGCGCACGACGTCGAAGATCTGCTTCTGGATGCCGTTCTTGTACGCCTCGTGCTCGACGAGCCGAAGCTTCTGCGCGGGCTTGTCGGTGTCGCTGAACAGCGGCTTGCCCTGGCCCAGGAGCACCGGAAAGACCAACAGGTGGTAGGAGTCGACGAGCCCCGCGTCGGCGAGCGCCCGGGTCAGCGACACGCTGCCGTGCACCTGGATCTCGCCGCCGTCGGTCTCCTTGAGCCGGGCGACGTCGTCCAGCGAGCGCAGGATGGTGGTCTCGCCCCAGCCGTCGGTCAGGTCCGCGTCGGTGAGGGTCGTGGAGACGACGTACTTGGGCAGCTCGTTGTAGCGCGTGAACTCGGCCATGTCGGGCCACACGGGCGCGAACATCTGGTAGCTGGTGCGGCCGAGCAGCAGCGCGCCGGCCTCCTCCTGCTCCCGGCCCTTGAGCTCGTAGGCCTCGGGGACCATGTCGACGGTCTTGAAGGTCCACGCGGTGTCGTGCAGCTCGGGGTCTCCCCCGGTGGGGTCGACCTTGCCGTCGAGCGAGACGAAGTGCGTGGCGACGATGGTGCGCATGCGGTGGATCTCCTGTCGTGGTGGCCGCGCGGTGCGGCGTCCTGCGGGCTGGTTCTACGGGGATGGACGGAAGCGTCGCAGCAAAATCATCGGCTCCGGGCACGATTTCTTATCCGGAAGCAGAACGTCCGGAACCGGTCCTACCGTTGATGATGTCGGCATCGCGCCGCACCACGGATCAGTACGAGTACGGGAGAGAATCATGGACATCCTGCTCATCGGCGGCCTCTGGCTCGACGGTTCGGCCTGGGACGACGTCGTCCCGCAGCTCGAGGCGCTCGGCCACCGGGCCGTGCCGATCACGCTGCCCGGCCAGGGCGACGGCCGGGCGGACGCCACACTGGCGGACCAGGTGGCCACCGTGGTCGCCGCCGTGGACGCGGCCTCCGGCAGGCCGCTCGTCGTGGGGCACTCCGCGGCGTGCACCCTGGCGTGGCTCGCGGCCGACGCGCGTCCCGAGCGGGTGGCCGGCGTGGTCCAGGTCGGTGGCTTCCCGTGGGGCGGCGGCAAGCCCTATGCCGACCTGTTCGAGGTCGTCGACGGCGCCATGGCGTTCCCCGGCTGGGAGCCGTTCGAGGGCCCGGACTCGGCGGACCTCTCCGCAGAGGCCCGGGCTGCCTTCTCGGCCAGGGCCGTCCCGGTCCCCGAGGCGGTCGCGCGCGGCGTGGTGCACCTGAGCGACGAGCGCCGGTTCGACGTGCCCGTGGTGGTCGTGTGCCCCGAGTTCACGCCCGCCCAGGCGCAGGAGTGGATCGACGCCGGCGACGTCCCCGAGCTCGCACGCGCCAAGCACGTCGACCTGGTCGACATCGACTCGGGCCACTGGCCCATGTTCACGCGGCCGGCGGAGCTGGCGCGCGTCCTGGCGGACGCGGCCGCGACGGTGTGACGGCGTCGCCGCCGGACGACGGCGGCCCGGCGCCCTCACGGCGCGGTGACCAGCTCCTGCGGGAGCACCACCGCGTCGACGAGGGCGCCGTTGCGCCACACCGTCACCTCGGTGCGCCGCCCGATGGCGTCGCCCACCATGAGGCGCTGCACGGCCGTGGTCGTCACGACGGTCGCGCCGTCGATCGCCACGAGGATGTCGCCGCGGCGGATCCCCGCGAGGTCGGCCGGGGACCGCGCGATGACCTGTGCCACCTGCATGCCGGTCCGGGAGCCGACCCGTTCCGCGACCGGCTCGGGCAGCACCACCTGGGCCCCGGCGATGCCCAGCCACGCGCGCCGCACCCGGCCGTCGCGGACCAGGGTGTCGATGATGGCCCGGGTCGTGGCGTTGACCGGCACCGCGAGCCCCAGGCCGATGCCCGCCACGGCGGTGTTGACGCCGACGAGCCGGCCCGCCGTGTCCGCGAGCGCTCCCCCGCTGTTGCCCGGGTTGAGCGCCGCGTCGGTCTGCACCACCTCGTCGATGATCCGGCCGGCCCCGGTCGGCAGGGACCGGCCGAGCGCGGACACGATCCCGGCCGTGACGCTGCCCGCCAGCCCCAGCGGGTTGCCGAGGGCCACGACGAGCTGGCCGACCCGCAGGACGGCGGCGTCCCCGAGGGGCAGGGCGGGCGGCACGTCGTCGTCCGCCCGCAGCACCGCGAGGTCGGAGAGCGGGTCCCGCCCGATCACCCGCGCCGCGACCTCCGAGCCGTCGGAGAAGGCGGCGCGGACGTTCGTGGCCGACTCGACGACGTGCGCGCTCGTCAGCAGCAGCCGGTCGCCCGGGATGACCGAGGCGCTCCCGGCCCCCGCCCCGCGCGCCGTCCGCACCGAGACCGCCGCGACCGACGGCAGGACGGCGTCGACCACGCGCACGATCGACGCCGAGTAGGCGTCCAGCGCCTCCTGATCGTTCATAGGTCCCATCACACACCGCGCGGCGCGGTCCGGGGAGGGGATTCGCCACGGGCAGACAAGGCCGGCCTGCTTCTCTTTGAGGCCCGGGTTTCTTCGC
>NZ_JBHWZO010000428.1:0-2572 GCF_042728455.1 Promicromonospora sp. NPDC060204 | reverse complement strand
CGCGAGCTGCGAGAGCAGCCGCGCGGGCAGGCGCAGGGCCGGTACCCGCCAGAGCCGGTGCGCCGCGCGGTGCGCCCAGAGGGCGTGCACGCCCGGGTAGGCGAGCGCGACCTCCAGGCGCGACCGTGCGGCGGGGTCGTGGGCGCGCGCGGCGTCGAGGTCCTCGGACAGGACCCCGAGCAGCCCGCGCCCCTTCGCCATCAGTCGACCAGACCCTCGAACAGCGGCGTGGACAGGTAGCGCTCGCCGAAGTCGGGGATGATCACGACGATCGTCTTGCCGGCGTTCTCCGGGCGCTTCGCGACCTCCAGGGCGGCCGAGAGCGCGGCGCCGGACGAGGTGCCGACCAACAGGCCCTCCTCCTTGGCGGCGCGGCGGGCGGCGTCGATCGCGGTGGCGAGGTTGACGTCGATGACCTCGTCGTAGACCTCGCGGTCCAGGATGTCGGGCACGAAGTTGGCGCCGATGCCCTGGATCTTGTGCGGGCCGGGCTGGCCGCCGTTCAGGATCGGCGACTCCTCGGGCTCGACCGCGATGACCTTGACCTCGGGCTTGCGCTCCTTGAGCACCTGGCCGACGCCGGTGATGGTGCCGCCCGTGCCGATGCCGGCGACGAGGATGTCGACGGCGCCGTCGGTGTCCGCCCAGATCTCCTCGGCGGTCGTGGCGCGGTGGATCGCCGGGTTGGCGGCGTTCGCGAACTGGCGGGCCAGCACGGCGCCCGGACGCTCCTGCGCGATCTTCTCGGCGGCGGCCACGGCGCCCTTCATGCCCTCGGCACCCGGCGTGAGCACCAGCTCGGCGCCGTAGGCGCGCAGCAGGGCGCGGCGCTCCTTGGACATGGTCTCCGGCATCGCCAGGACCACCTTGTAACCGCGGGCCGCGCCCACCCAGGCGAGGGCGATGCCCGTGTTGCCCGAAGTGCCCTCGACGATCGTGCCGCCCTCCTTGAGCTCACCGGACGCCTCGGCGGCGTTGATGATGGACACGCCGATGCGGTCCTTCACGGAGTTGGCGGGGTTGTAGAACTCGAGCTTGCCGAGAACCGTCGCCTCGAGGCCGTCGGTCAGACGGTTGAGCTTGACCAGTGGTGTGTTGCCGATGAGCTTGGTCGCGTCGTCGTAGATGCGGGCCATTGTTCTTCCTTCGCTGGGTGGCGGGTCTGGCTTGGGTGGTGCGCTGCCCGACGTCGGCGCCCCGGTCGTGCGGGTGCGCGCCTCGGAGCCGGCGTCGAGCGTCTGGGGCTGGTGTCGGGGCCGGAGCGTCCCGCTGGCGGCCTGGCCACGCGGACGGTGCCGGCGTGGTCTGGCGCGTGCGGACGCTCTACAGACAGCCTCGGGGGCAGCGGCCGGTCTCGCACATCGGGCGTGCGGCGACGGCGACGGGACGGTCGGGGAGTGCGGAGCGCACGGTGCTCAAGACGTCCTCCCTGCGTGTGGCGACCGTGTGGTCGCGCGGCTGCGTGTCACGTGTCGAGCGACTGGCTCGACTCGTGCAGGTTACGCGGGCAGCCACTGTGAGACAAGATCTGTCTCAGGTATCGATCATGTCGATGCTTTGCGCTTGCTTGCCCCGCTCACGAGCGAGGCAAGCAAGCAGGTGAGCGATCAGGCGGCGATCTGTCCCAGCCGGAACGCCGTGGTCACCGGCGTGCCCGCCGTGGCGAACACGGAGCCGCCCTCGGCGGCGGCGCCGCCGATGTTGATGTCCGAGCACAGGTAGTAGGGCTGGTCGAGGTGAGAGGCCTGCCAGATCGTGTACAGCACGGCACGGCCGCTGTACCCGGTGAGGTCGACGTCGGTCTCGTACGTGCCCTGCGAGGGGTACGGGTCGGTCTCCTGGACCAGGTCGAGGTCGTCCCAGCCGAGCGCCTCCGTGGTCGGGTCGAAGCCCGGCTTGGAGACGTAGATGCGCAGGTAGTCGGCGCCGTGCCGGGCCTGGTCGGTCAGGGTGAGGTGGAACTGCTGCGGCACGTCCTTGGCCACCCACGCGCCCGGGGTGTCGAGGTAGTCGTAGCGCGGGGACTGGGTGCGGCCGCCCGAGCAGAGCTGACCGTCGGGGATGACGGCCTCGTGGTTGCCGCCGACGTTCTCGCGGTACAGGCCGTTCCAGTTCCACATGGCGTTGGGGTCGGCCTGCCAGGCGCCCCAGCACATGGGGTCGAGCTCGGCCATCTCGGGGTTGAGGTGGTCGCTGCCCCAGCGCTCGAAGCAGCCGTAGTTGCGGGTGGGCGGGTCGGTCACCGAGCCGTGGGCGGCGGCCGGCGTCGCCGTGACGGTGTCGGCCGCGACGACGGCGACCATCGCGAAGGGCGCGACCAGCGCCATGGTGACGGCCAGCGTGAGACTGCGCGCGTGCGCACGGATGGACATGGGTTCCTCCAGGTGCTCGGGCGGGTGCGCCTGGCGGGGCCCGCCACGGCGCGTGCAGGAACCACTGTCCGGAGGCGCGGCCGGCGAGACCACGGGGTGAAACGGTTAAGGCTGCGACGCCTGCGTCACGGGGGCTCCGGGGAAGTGGTTGCGCAGCCGAGGGGGTAACGCTGAGCTAGCAGTGCTACCTCGTCGAGTTT
>NZ_JBHWZO010000427.1:0-2622 GCF_042728455.1 Promicromonospora sp. NPDC060204 | reverse complement strand
CCCCGACACGGGGTCACCGGCTCGGGCCGGCAGATATACTCAAGACCGTCAAGGCGGGCACCACCGACAACACCGCCTGCGCTCGAAAAAGGGGCGCGCGACGGGCCCCTGGCCGGGCCCGCACGGGACACATACGGACCGCACCACTCATCCGTCACTGTTTCCCTGGAGGCCCCGTGCCCACCGTGTCCGCCCATGTCGCCCGTACCGTCGCCCGCCACGTCGACCACGTCTTCGGCGTGATGGGGAACGGCAACGCCTGGTTCCTCGACGCCCTGGAGCGCTCGACCACCGCCCGGTTCACCGCCGTGCGCCACGAGGCCGGCGGCGTGGTCGCCGCCGACGCCCACTTCCGCGCGTCGGGCCGCATCGCCGCGGCCACCGCCACCTACGGCGCCGGCTTCACCAACGCGCTGACCGCGCTCGCCGAGGCCGCCCAGGCCCGCGTGCCGCTGGTGCTCCTGACGGGTGACGAGCCGACGTCGGGCCCCCGCCCGTGGGACGTGGACCAGATCGCGCTGGCGGCCGCCGTCGGCGCGCGCACCTATACGGTGGGCCGCGCGGACGCCGCCGCCACCAGCGTGATCGCCATCGAGCACTCCCTGACCTACCGAGTCCCGGTGGTGCTCGCGATCCCCTACGACGTCGCCGCGCTGGACGCCGGGCCGATCCCCGAGGCGCCCGAGCCCGTGCTGCCGAGGCCGCTCGCCCCGGCCGGGCCCTTCGACGCCGCCGCCATCACGGATCTGGCCCGCCACCTGTCCGAGGCCGAGCGCCCGCTGCTGCTCGCGGGCCGCGGCGCCTGGCTCGCCGGGGCGGGCGGCGCGCTCGGCGAGCTCGCCGAGGCCACGGGGGCGCTGACGACCACCACGGCGCTCGGCCGCGGCGTCTTCCCCGACGGCCGGTACGACCTCGGCGTCGCGGGCGGCTTCGGCGCCCACGACGCGATGGAGCTGGTGCGCCAGGCCGACGTCGCCGTCGTGCTCGGCGCCTCGCTCAACCAGTTCACGATGCGGTTCGGCGAGCTGTTCGCGCCCGGCACCCGCGTGGTCCAGGTCGACATCGCGCCCGCCGCCACGCACCGGCACGTCGGCGGGTTCGTCCGCGGCGACGCCGCGCTGGTGGCCCGCGCCCTGGTGGACGAGCTGCACGCCCTGGGCGCCAAGCCCTCAGGCTGGCGCGAGACGGTCGACGTCGCCGCGGCCCGCACCTACGAGACCGGCCCCGCCGACGGCATCGCGCCCGACGGGCGCCTCGACCCGCGCACCGTCGCCCACCGCCTCGCCGGCCTGCTGCCGGAAGACCGCGTCGTCGTCTCCGACGGCGGCCACTTCATCGGCTGGGCCAACATGTACTGGCCGGTCGCCGCCCCCGACCGCATGGTCATGGTCGGCACCGCCTACCAGTCCATCGGGCTCGGCTTCCCCAGCGTCGCCGGCGCGGCCGCGGCCCGGCCCGACGCCGCCGTCGTGCTCACCACCGGCGACGGCGGCGGGCTCATGGCCCTGGCCGACCTGGAGACGGCCGTGCGCACCGCGCGCGGCCGCGGCCTCGCCGTCGTCTGGAATGACGCCGCCTACGGCGCGGAGGTGCACGTGTACGGGCGGCAGGGCATCACCGAGGAGCCGATGCTCATCCCCGAGGCGGACTTCGCGGCGCTCGCCGGGGCCGTGGGCGCCGAGGGTGTCGTCGTGCGCTCGCTGGCCGACCTGGACCGGGTCGCGGCCTGGGCCGCCGAGCCCGTCGCCGACCGGCGCTTCCTGCTCCTGGATTGCCGCGTGTCGGGGTCCGTCGTCGCGCCGTACCAGGAGGAGATCCTGGCCGCGAACCGCGCCCGCTGACGCCCCTGACCTGAGGAAACGGGACCAAGGTCCCGTCCGGGCGGGGCCCCCGACTCTGCCGCGCGGCAATACCCGGCGAGAGGGTGGAGACAGGCGTCGGAAGAGGTCCGGCGCATCCACCGGGAGGACATCATGAGCTCCGTCAGCCACAACCCCGCCGAGTGGGCGCACGGGTCGGGCGCACGGGAAGCCACGGCCGCCACCACCCACGTCACGAGCGAGGCCGTCGCCCGGTACTCCTTCGCTGGGGTCCGGCTGCTGCTCGCCGTCGAGTTCCTGTGGGCGTTCGGCGACAAGCTCTTCGGCTGGGGCATGGCCACCCCGTCCGACGCCGCCTGGATCAACGGCGGCTCCCCCACCGAGGGGTTCCTCGGCGGCGTCGAGGGCACCTTCGCCGGCTTCTTCAACCCGATGGCCGGCAACCCGGTCGTCGACTGGCTGTTCATGATCGGCCTGCTCGGCATCGGCCTGGCGCTCGCGCTGGGCATCGGCATGCGGATCGCGGCCGGCACCGGCGCGCTGCTCATGCTGCTGATGTGGATGGCCTCGCTGCCCCTCGAGAACAACCCCTTCGTGGACTACCACCTGGTCGACGCGGTCCTGCTCATCGGCCTGGCCGCCTTCCTGGCCGGCGACACCGCCGGCCTCGGCAGGTGGTGGTCGCGCCGCCGCATCGTCGAGCGTTTCCCCGCGCTGCGATGACGGCACGCCCCCGGCCACCGCTCCCGATCGCCCCCGTATGGCAGGAAAGGTCAGATCTCCAGGTGTCGCAGGTATAACG
>NZ_JBHWZO010000426.1:0-2638 GCF_042728455.1 Promicromonospora sp. NPDC060204 | reverse complement strand
CCGGCTTTCTTCGCTTTGAGACGGCTCAAAGCGAAGAAAACCGGGCCTCAAAGGGGATGTGGCCGCGGCAGCTCCGGCAGCCGGGTCCGCAGCCGGCCGACGGAGGTCGTCGACGGCGGCCGACGGCCGGCCGGTGAGTCAGTCGGTCAGTTGTCAGTCGCAGCTGTCGCAGACGCCCGTCGCCGGGAGCTGCATGTAGCAGGTGGGGCAGGTCGGCGGGGCCGGCTCCGGCTCCTGCGCGGCGGCCGCCTTCGTCTTCCTCGCGGCCTTCGCGGCGCTCGTCCGTCCGGCCGGGGTGGCCGGGGTCGACAGCACCAGGCGCTCGTAGCCGCCCTCCTCCTGGCGGACGTCGACGGCGTCCTTGCTGAAGAAGGCGGTCACCTCGTGCCCGGTCCCCGGCGAGACCGCGACGTAGGTGCGCGTCGCCGGCATCCAGATGCGGGCCGTGTCCAGGCCCTCCGCGATGGCGCGCATGGCCGGCCGGTTCGTCTGCGGGACCTGCAGCGCCTCGAGCGCCGCGTCGAGGGACTCGAAGTCGAAGTGGCCGGGGTCGCCGTCGAGCGCGATGAGGCACGACCTGCAGATCTTGAACTTCTGCCGGTCCAGCTCGGTGGCGGGCTGGAGCGTCACCAACCGGCTCGGGGTCAGGTGCGGACAGTCCTTGCCGTGCAGGACCTTGCCGTAGGGCACCCGGTAGAGCAGCTCGATCGGTATCTCCGCCCCCGCTTCCGCAGGGGTCACGATGGACGTAGTCACACTCCAGTATGGCGGCTCGCCGGACCCCGTCCGGACACGCGAAGATTTCTCGTGGTCGGCTGTCGTATCCGGGCGGGCCGTGCCGACCAAGGGGTACGACGACGGCAGGGCGCCGCCGCGGAGAACCCAGGAGGAACCATGAAGTACCTGATCCTGATGCAGATCAACCCCACCGTCCTCGAACAGCTCACGCCGGAGCAGAGCAAGCTGGTCCAGGACGGGCACGAGGCGTTCATGGCGCACCTCAAGGAGCGTGGCGAGTTCGTGGGCACACAGGCGCTGGCCGACCCGAGCCAGAGCAAGGTGGTGCGGTCCGTGGCGGGGACGCCGCAGACCAGCGACGGGCCGTTTGCCGAGGCCAAGGAGTTCCTGGGCGGCTTCTACCTGGTGGACGTCGAGGACGAGGCGCGGGTCCTGGAGCTCGCCCGCATGATCCCGGACACGTCCATCGACGGGCTGGCCGTCGAGGTGCGGCCCGTGATGTTCAGCGACCTCGGGGACCTGTGAACCCTGGACCGGGCGTCGGCGAGGACCTGCTGCGCGAGCTCGCGCCGCAGGTCCTCGCCCGGCTCGTGCGCACCCACGGCGCGGGCCAGTTCGACGTGTGCGAGGACGCCGTCCAGGACGCCCTGCTCGCGGCGTACCGCCAGTGGCCGGCCGACCCGCCGTCGGACCCGCTGGCCTGGCTCGTCACCACGGCCCGGCGCCGGTACGTGGACCGCGTGCGCGCCGACAGCCGGCGTCGCGACCGCGAGGCCCGGGAGGCGCTCCTGGCCCACCCGCTGAGCACGCCGGCTGACAGTGCAGACCCCAGCGCGTTCCCTCACGCCTCCCCCGCCGACGACAGCCTGCTCCTGCTCCAGCTCTGCTGTCACCCGGCGCTCGCCCGCCCCGCGCAGGTCGCGCTGACGCTGCGCGCCGTGGCCGGCCTGACCACGGCGCAGATCGCGAACGTCCACCAGCTCCCCGAGGCGACCGTCGCCCAGCGCATCACGCGCGCCAAGCGGCGCCTGGCCGAGCTCGGCGGGGACCTGCCCCGGCCCCGGGACGCGGCCGAACGGCTCAGCCCCGTGCTCGACGTGCTCTACGCGATGCTGACCGAGGCCCACCACACGACGTCGGGCGCGCCCGCCCGCGACACGGACCTCGCGGCGGAGGCGATCCACCTGGCCCGCCTGCTGCGCCAGGCCCTGCCCGAGGACCCGGAGGTCGCCGGGCTGCTCGCGCTCATGCTGCTCACCGCGTCGCGCGGACCCGCACGGCAGGCGGACGACGGCTCCCTGGTTCCGCTGGACGAGCAGGACCGGACCCGGTGGGACCCGGCGCTCGTGCGCGAGGGCGTCACCCTGGTCGAGGCGACCGTGCCCGGCGCGGCGCCGGGTCCCTACCTGCTGCAGGCCTGCGTCGCGGCGCTGCACGCGGAGGCCGCCGACACCGCCTCGACCGACTGGTCGGAGATCGTCGCGCTCTACGGCGTCCTCGACGTCGTGACCGGCCGCCAGAACCCGACGATCGCGCTGAACCGGATCGTCGCCGAGGCCCAGGTGCTCGGCGACGGCGCGGCCCTGGCCTCGCTCGACGACCTGGGGCGGCAGCATCCCGGGCTGCCCCGCCTCGACGCGGTCCGCGCGCACCTCCTGGAGCGCCTGGGCCGGACGGCGGAGGCCGCCGACGCCTACCGGCAGGCCGCCCGGTCGACGCACAACCTCGCCGAGCAGCAGTACCTCCAGCGGCGCCTGCGGGCCCTGCAAGGTGTGCGGCTGCGCTGAGTCGGCAGTTTCCTGCGAGGTCGGCAGTTTCCTGCGAGGTCGGCAGTCTGCATCGAGGTCGGCAGTTTCCTGCGAGGTCGGCAGCTTGCATCGAGGTCGGCACAGGCCTGTGC
>NZ_JBHWZO010000425.1:0-2644 GCF_042728455.1 Promicromonospora sp. NPDC060204 | reverse complement strand
CAGGTCGACGGGGTGCACGCCTGCAAGAGTCCGGGTTTCGCTCACGGGTGTGAGGTTACCCGGCCGGTCACTTCAGGAAGTCGGGGACGTCCAGGTCCTCCGCCGCACGGCGCGGGTTCTCGTCGTACAGCGGCGGGACCTCGACGCGCTCGCCCTGCTCGCGGTTCACGTCCTGCCGGTTGAACGAGCCCTGCACCACGACGGCCGGCTCGTCCAGCGTGCGCGGCACGTCGTCCGAACCCTCGTCGTCGATCACGCGGGGCAGCGTGGACACGGGGGCCGGCTGGTGCGTCGGCGGGACCGACGGCGGCATGCCGTTGCCGGTGTACTCGGGCGCGCGGCGTGCGGCGTCCGACACGTCGGGCAGCGGGACCGGCGCCGTCGCGGGGCTGCGCGAGCCCGCCCCGACCGCACCGGCGACCTGGCCGAGCGCCCGGTTGTCCTTGCGCTCCTTGGGCAGGCCGCCGTCGAAGCCGGCCGCGATGACGGTGACCCGCACCTCGTCGCCCAGCGCGTCGTCGATGACCGTACCGAAGATGATGTTCGCCTCCGGGTGCGCGGCCTCCTGCACGAGGCGCGCGGCCTCGTGCACCTCGAACAGGCCGAGGTCGCTGCCACCCTGGATCGAGAGCAGCACGCCGTGCGCGCCGTCGATCGAGGCCTCGAGCAGCGGCGACGAGATCGCCAGCTCGGCGGCCTGCACCGCGCGGTCCTCGCCCCGTGCGGAGCCGATGCCCATGAGCGCCGAGCCCGCACCCTGCATGACCGACTTCACGTCGGCGAAGTCGAGGTTGATCAGGCCGGGCGTGGTGATGAGGTCGGTGATGCCCTGCACACCGGAGTGCAGGACCTGGTCGGCCGAGTGGAACGCCGCGATCGCCGACACGTTCCGGTCGGACATCGACAGGAGCCGGTCGTTCGGGATGACGATCAGCGTGTCGACCTCGTCGCGGAGGTTCTCGATGCCGCTCTCGGCCTGGACCGCACGGCGGCGGCCCTCGAACGTGAACGGGCGCGTCACCACGCCGACGGTCAGCGCGCCGAGCGAGCGCGCGATGCGCGCCACGACCGGGGCGCCGCCCGTGCCGGTGCCACCGCCCTCGCCCGCGGTGACGAAGACCATGTCGGCGCCCCGCAGGACGTCCTCGATCTCCTCGGCGTGGTCCTCGGCGGCCTTCTTGCCGACCTCGGGGTCCGCGCCGGCGCCGAGGCCGCGCGTGAGCTCGCGGCCGACGTCGAGCTTGACGTCGGCGTCCGACATCAGGAGTGCCTGTGCGTCGGTGTTGATCGCGATGAACTCGACGCCCTTGAGGCCGACCTCGATCATGCGGTTGACGGCGTTCACACCACCGCCGCCGATACCGACCACCTTGATTACTGCCAGGTAGTTCTGCGGAGTTGCCACGTCGTCGCCTTTCGATTCGGGTCCCGAGTCCCGACTCTCATCCCTCCCAAAGTCTCAGGTTGAGGTAGAGGGTTAGAGTTATGTCAGGTTGCTGCTGAGTTCGACGGTAGGTGTGCCGCCGGGGTGTGTCGAAGACATCGTCGCGCGTGTCGCGCAACGATGCACGCGAGAATCACAGCGATGTTATTCCTGGTCGGTGCGTGAGTCGGTGCGTGACGCGCCCGGCAGGTGACCTGGTCAGTGCGTGACCGGCAGACCGGGCGACGACACGTCGACGGTCGTCGCCGTCGGCTCCGCCCGCAGCAGCGTCTGCGCGACCTTCGTCTTGAGCGGCACCTCCGCGCCGCTCCCCCACCGGATCACGCGCCCGTCGGACAGCGTGGTCCGCACGTCGTCCTGGGTCGCCGCGCTCACCGTCCTGATGTCGGCCGCCAGCTTCGGCGGCAGCGCGCCGAGCACCGCGAGGGCCGCGTCCAGGGCACGGCGGCCCGCCCCGGCGTCGGACAGCGAGGTCACGATCGAGGGCAGCCCCTCGGGCACCTCCTCGGCGGTCGCGACGCGGACGCCCTCGGCGTCCATCAGGGCGTACACGCCGCCCGGCTGCGGCACCGCGGCGACCGGCTCGCGCGAGGTGAGCTCGACCGTGAGACCGTCCGGCCAGGCCCGCGTGATCCGCACGTTCTTGACGGCGTTCATCGCGAGGATCTGCTCGCGCAGGCCCACGGTGTCCAGGCGCGGCAGGGGCACGCCGGCCTCGTCAGTCACGGCCTCGCGCACCTCGCCGACGTCGACCGTGGTGCCCTCCCCCGTGACCCGGACCTGCTCCGCGTCGAGCGCGAACAGCGGCGAGAAGAACGTCGCCCACCCGAGGCCCGCCGCGACCGCGACCGCGAACGCGGTCCAGCCGATCCGGCGCCACACGCGGTAGCGCGCCATCGCGGTGCGCTCCGCGAGGCGGTCGGCGAGCTGGTCCGAGACCACGCCCGCCCGGCCGCCCGCCGACGGCGTCGCGCCGGTCGCGGGACGCTCCTGCCGGTCGGGACGTGGCCGGACGGAGCCGGCCTCGCCGGGACCCCGCTCGGCCGAGCCGGTCCGCGCCCGACCGGCCGGCCCCGGACCGGGCCGGTCCGAACCCGCCCGGTCCGACCGCGCCCGGCCGGGCTCCGGCCGATCGCCGGCGGGCCGGTCCCGCCGGGCCTCGTCCTGCAGGTCCCGGCCCCGCCGGGCCTCGTCACGAGC
>NZ_JBHWZO010000424.1:0-2685 GCF_042728455.1 Promicromonospora sp. NPDC060204 | reverse complement strand
GCCCGGATTCCTGTCAGCCGACGAATCCTGGAGCACCCGATGTCGCGCAACCGATCCTCCCGTTCCTCTGCCCGCACGCCCTTCCGCACGTCTCCCCGCACGGACGCGGACGCCCGACCTCGGGGCGGAGCCCGCGGGCCGGGCGATCTCGACCGCGGACCCACCCGCCGGCCCGACCACCTCGACGGAAACCCTGCCCGCCGGCCGGACCACCTCGAACAAGGCCTCACCGGGCGGCCGGTCGACCGGCACCTTGGCGGCGCCCACGAGCTCGGCCAGAACCTCCTGGTCGACACGCAGGTGATCGACCGGGTGGTCGCCCTGGTCCCCGACGCCGACCGGCCCCTCGTCGAGTGGGCGGCCGGGCGCGGCGCGCTGACCCTGCCGCTGGCCCGGCTCGGCCGGCCGGTCGAGGCCGTGGACATCGACCCGCGCTCGGTCGCCAGGCTCGGCCGGATCGCTCCGGGCAACGTCACGGTGACGCGGGACGACATCCTGCGCCACGCACCGCCGTCGGGCGCCTACGACCTCGTGAGCAACGTGCCCTTCCACCTGACCACCCCCGTGCTGCGCCGGCTGTTCACCCTGGACGGGTGGGAGCGCGCACTGCTGATCACGCAGTGGGAGGTCGCGCGCAAGCGCGCCGCCGTCGGCGGCACCACGCTCCTGACGGCGCAGTGGTGGCCGTGGTTCACCTTCCGCCTGGACCGCCGGATCCCCGCCGCAGCCTTCCGGCCCCGGCCGAGCGTCGACGCCGGGCTGCTCGTGATCGACCGGCGTCCGCGGCCGCTGGTGCCCGTGGCCGAACTCGGCCGCTACCAGCGCTTCGCGGCCGCCGTGTTCAACGGCCCGGGCCGGGGCGTCCGCGAGGTGCTGACGCGGTACGGGATCGCGCGGAACGACGTCGGGCGGTGGGCCCGGGAGAACGGCGTCGGGCCGAACGCGCTGCCCCGCGACCTGGACGCGAGCGCCTGGGTGGGCGCGTACGCGATGAGCGTCCGGCGGCGGTCGCGATGAGACCCATCACGTGATGCCCAGCGGTTCGCCATGAGTCCGGCATGACGATGCTGTCGAATAGGGCACATGTCGTCGTACGCAGCCGCGCCGCCGAGCGCACCTCGCCGTCCCCGTCGTTGGATCGTCGCCGTCGTCTCCGTGATCGGAGTGCTGGTCGTCCTCGGCGTGGTCGGCGAGGTGGTGCTGCGCGGCATGATCGACGACCGGATCGCGGCCGCCGAGGCGGACCTGCCCGACGGCGTCACGGTGGAGCGCGACGACACGCTCGCGCTGGTGCAGCTCGCGACCGGGCGGGCGACGCTGCGCGCGGAGGTCTCGCCGGCGGCGCTCACCGACCTGGCCCGCTCGGCCACCGACCTGCCGAACCTCCAGGTCACGCCGCAGTCGGGCAACCTCGTGGCGCAGGTGCCGTTCTCGATCGCCGGCAGCGAGCAGAACGTTGACGTGCTCCTCTCCGTGGCGGCCGAGAACGGCCGCGCGGTGCTGCGCGCGCAGTCCGTCGAGCTCGCCGGGATCTCGCTCCCCCTCGCCACGGTGGCCGACCAGCTCGGCAACGACCAGCTCGATCAGCTCGTCGAGGGTGTGGCCTTCCCCGAGGACGAGACCGACGTGACGATCTCGTCGGCGGTGGCGACCGATGCGGGCCTGGAGCTGGGCGCGGAGGTCGCGATCTGGTGATGAGCGACGGGACTTGAACCCGTAGCCCAGCCCCGCCCCGGCGGGGCGCCGCTGCTGAGCTCCGTTCAGCAGGCACCTGCGAGCCATATCCCACCCGCAGACGGTCGCCGACGTCCTGTTGACCCCACCGCAATACTGACGGCGGCGGCTGGGCATGGCCACGCCGATAGCCTGCCCGTATGGGTCCTGATGACGTCGCCGCGTTCGAGTTCTGCCAGGTCATGACCACCGTCTCGACCCGGGCGGACGCCGAGGCCCTGGCACGTTCCGCCGTCGAGGACCGGCTGGCGCCGTGCGCGCAGGTCGAGGGGCCGATCACGAGCACGTTCTGGTGGGACGGCGCGGTCCAGGTCGAGGAGGAGTGGCGGGTCGTCTTCAAGACGCCGTCCGACCGGTACGCGGCCCTGGCCCAGCACATCCTCGACCACCATGCCTACGACGTGCCGGAGATCATCAGCCTGCCGATCCTGGCCGGCACCCCGGACTACCTCGACTGGATGCGCACCGAGACCCGCCCGCGCTGACCGGCGTCAGCTCAGCACCAGGCTCGCGACCTTGCCGTTGCGCAGGTCGAACTTGAACGGCCCCGTCCCGTTGAACCGGTTGCTCGTCACCCTGATGGTGACGAGGTAGGCGTCCGGACCGTCCCCGGGTGCCACGGAGACGAGCTCGAACTGGCTCTTCATCCCGATGTTGTCGGTCTCGTTCCAGCTCCGCACGCCGTCCTGGCCGTGGAACTCACGCCCCCAGTCGTTGAGGTAGGCGTCGTCGGTGAACGTCGCGACGAAGCGTTCGGTGTCGCCGGCGTTGGTCGCGTCGATGAACTCCTGGATCGCGGCGGGCAGGTCGGGAGCAGCCATGGAGTGCCTCCTGGGCGGTCGGTTGCCCCGACCATAAGCAGGACGCGCCGCGCCGCGCAGACCCGCGGGGAAAGACACACACAGCCGAGGGGGTAACGCTGAGGTAGCACTGCTAGCTCAGCGTTACCCC
>NZ_JBHWZO010000423.1:0-2708 GCF_042728455.1 Promicromonospora sp. NPDC060204 | reverse complement strand
GGCCCTGGTGACGGGGTGGGAGAGTAGGACGCCGCCGGACAACCATTCCCAGCAAAGGGGGTGAGAGCAGTCGCTACAGCGACTGACTCCCACCCCCTTTCTGCATGCCCGAAACACCCTCCCGTCTTCCGCTCTGTGGAATGCTGGTTCCGTCAGGCGACACGTCTGGCGTTCCGACGGGGAGGGCGACGTGGCAGAACCTGGTGTGCAGTCCGTGGAGCGGGCGCTCGACCTGCTCGAGATCATGGCGTCGCTCGACGGCGACACCGGCCTGAGCGAGCTCTCGGAGCAGTCCGGGCTGCCCCTGCCGACCATCCACCGGCTGATGCGCACGCTCGTCGCCCGCGGCTACGCCCGCCGGCTGCCCTCACGCCGCTATGCGCTCGGCGCGCGGGTGATGGGCCTCGGCGAGGCGGCCGGCCGCCAGCTCGGGGCCGGCGCCCGCCGGCACCTGGCGCGCGTCGCGCGGGAGCTGGGCGAGACCGCGAACCTGGCCATGCTCGACGGTGAGATGGCGGTGTACGTGGCGCAGGCGGCGTCGTCGCACTCGATGCGGATGTTCACCGAGGTGGGGCGGCGCGTGCACCTGCACAGCACCGGTGTGGGCAAGGCGCTGCTGGGTGAGCTGCCCGTGGCCGCGGTGCGGGACATCGCCGCACGTGCCGGGCTTGCTCCCGCGACCGACCGGACGATCACCGACGTCGAGGCGCTGGTCACCGCCGTCGGCGAGATCCGCGCGCGCGGGTATGCGGTGGACGACGGTGAGCAGGAGGTCGGCGTGCGGTGCTTCGCCGTCGTCGTGCCCGGGGTGCCCGTGCCCACCGCGTTGTCCGTGTCCGGGCCCGCCGCGCGGGTGTCGTTCGAGTTCGGGGAGCGTGCCGTTCCGGTGCTGCACGAGGTCGCACAGGAGATCGCCGCGGAGCTGTCCGGGGGCTGAGCGGGCTCGGCTGCGTTGACCGGGCGTCGTCGGGCACCTAGTGTTTTCACTAGGAAGTATTTGGTTTCCGCATCGTGGAATTAGCGCGAGACCAAGCCGATCGACCAAAGGAACTCGACGTGGACACTCCGGACGGCCTGACGATCACCGGCGACATCGCACCCCGCGCGGAGGAGGTGCTCACTCCGCAGGCGCTCGGGCTGATCGTCGCCCTGCACCGCGAGCTCGACGACCGGCGGCTCGAGCTGCTGGAGGCGCGGCGCCGGCGGGTCGAGGACCTGGCGGCCGGCGGCACGCTGGACTTCCTGCCCGAGACCAGGCACATCCGCGAGGACCCGATGTGGCGCGTCGCGCCGGCGGCGCCGGGGATCGTGGACCGGCGCTGCGAGATCACCGGCCCCACCGACCGCAAGATGACGATCAACGCGCTCAACTCGGGGGCGAAGGCCTGGCTCGCCGACCACGAGGACGCGAACACGCCGCAGTGGAGCGCCGTGGTGGGCGGGCAGCTCAACCTGCTCGACGCGATCAACCGGAACATCGACTTCACGGGCGACAACGGCAAGCACTATGCGCTCAAGCCGGACGCGGAGCTCGCGACGATCATCGTCCGTCCCCGCGGCTGGCACCTCCCGGAGAAGCACCTGCTGGTGGACGGCCGTCCGGCGTCGGGCAGCCTGGTGGACTTCGCGCTCTACCTGGCCACGGCGGGCCTGCGGCAGATCGAGAAGGGCCAGGGCCCGTACTTCTATCTGCCCAAGATGGAGTCGCACCTGGAGGCGCGCCTCTGGAACGACGCGTTCGTGCTGGCCCAGGACTTCCTCGGGATCCCGCAGGGCACCATCCGCGCCACTGTGCTCATCGAGACCTACCCCGCGGCGTTCGAGATGGAGGAGATCCTCTACGAGCTGCGCGATCACAGCGCGGGGCTGAACGCCGGCCGCTGGGACTTCATGTTCTCCGTGATCAAGTCGTTCCGGACCCGCGGCACCGACTTCATGCTGCCCGACCGCAACGCCGTCACGATGACCGTGCCGTTCATGCGCGCCTACACGGAGCTGCTGGTCAAGACGTGCCACACCCGGGGCGCGCACGCGATCGGCGGCATGGCCGCGTTCATCCCGAGCCGCGACGAGGAGGTGAACGCGGCGGCGTTCGCCAAGGTGCGCGACGACAAGACCCGCGAGGCCAACGACGGTTTCGACGGGTCGTGGGTGGCCCACCCCGGCATGGTCGAGCTGTGCACGGAGGTCTTCACGTCGGTGCTGGGCGACCGCCCGAACCAGATCGACCGCACCCGCGAGGAGGTGCACGTCACCGCGGCGCAGCTGCTCGACGTCGCGTCCACACCCGGCGACGTCACCGAGGCCGGGCTGCGCAACAACATCTCGGTGGGCATCCAGTACCTCAAGGCGTGGCTCGGCGGGCTCGGCGCCGTCGCGATCTTCAACCTCATGGAGGACGCCGCGACCGCGGAGATCTCCCGCTCGCAGGTGTGGCAGTGGCTGCACAACGACGTCACGCTCGCGGACACCGGCCACCAGGTCACGCGCGAGCTGATCGACCGGATCGTCGAGGAGGAGATCGCCAAGCTGCCGGGTGACCCGGCAGACTACGCGGAGGCGAGGCAGACGTTCCTGGAGGTGGCGGTCGCCGACGACTACGCCGACTTCCTGACCCTGCCGGCCTACGCCCGCATGCCCTGACCTTCCTTCGTTGAGTGCTGGCTATTTGTTGTCTCCTGGGCGTGGGGGCAAAAAATAGCCAGCAC
>NZ_JBHWZO010000422.1:0-2730 GCF_042728455.1 Promicromonospora sp. NPDC060204 | reverse complement strand
GCACAGGCCTGTGCCGACCTCGATGCAGACTGCCGACTCTGCGATGCAAACTGCCGACCCTGCTGCGCGGCGCCGATCGCTCGGGCGACCGCCGCCGTCGAAGCACCGTCGCCGAAGCACCGTCGCCGAAGCACCATTCCCGCCGGAAGTGCGAGACTGCGCCCATGCGTGACGACGAGTGGTCCCGGCAGCGCGCCGAGGCGGTGCGGGTGCAGGCGGAGCGTCTGGAGGCGCGGCAGGACGCCGAGCACACCCGGGCCGAGGCGATGCTGCGCGAGTTCGTAACTGCCGCGCGCACCGCCGGACTCGCCCCCGAGGACCTCCAGGTCCAGGGCTACGGCGGCCGCGGGACGGCGCGTACCGGACTCAAGGGCTGGTACCTGCGCGTCGACCGCAGCGCCGGGGTCAGCACTGACGGCGACTTCTACGTGCTCACCGCGCCCATCGGCCTGCTCGACCGCCTGCGCGGGATGCGCCCCGAGACGCGCCGTCCGCCCCTGATCCTCGGCGCGGGCGGGAAGGACGGCGAGTCCATGCCCCTGGCCGACGTCCTGGACCGCCTGCTGCCGGGATGGCGCACGCGCTGACCCGCGCCGCGGTCAGCCCGGGCCGCCGTCCGCCGGCCGCTACCGTCAGGCCGCAACCGTCAGCCCCCGCCGTCAGGCCGCCGCCGCTAGCCCCCCGCCGTCCGGCCGCCACCGTCCGGCCACTCCGCCGTCAGCCCGCCGAACGTCCCAGGTCCTCCCAGCGGCGCCACGCGGCGACTCGCTCCTCGGTGATCGGCAGCACGGCGTCCACGGCGAGGTCGCCGACCAGGATGCGCAGGGGCGGCTCGTCGGCGTCGACCACGGCGAGGACCACGCGGGCGACGTCGGCCGGGGACGACGAACCCGGCGGGTGCCAGGCGGCCGCGCGCAGCGGGTCGTAGGCGGGCAGGTGGGCGGCGTGCACCCCGGACTCGTCGCGCCACCCGGTGTCCACAGGCCCCGGCTCGACGAGCGTGACGCGGACGCCAAACCCCGCGACCTCCTGGGCAAGCGCCTCCGACAGCCCCTCGAGCGCCCACTTCGACGCGCTGTAGCCGCCGAGCCCGGGCCAGGCCGCGACCCCGCTGGAGCTGGAGACCTGCACCACGTGCCCGCTGCCCTGCGCGCGCAGCACCGGCAGGGCCGCCTGGGTCACGTGCAGCACGCCGAAGAGGTTGACGTCGAGCTGGTCGCGCAGCTGCTCGGGCGTGATCTCCTCGACCGTGCCGAACAGGCCGTAGCCCGCGTTGTTCACCACCACGTCGATGCGGCCGAGCGCCTGGGCCGCCGCCCGCACCGCGTCCCGGGCCTGGTCTCGGTCGGTCACGTCGAGGCGCAGCGGCACGACGGCGTCGCCGTACCCGGCCACGAGGTCGTCGAGCGCGGCCAGGTCCCGCGCCGTCGCCGCTACGCGGTCGCCGCGCTCCAGGGCGGCGACCACGATCGCGCGGCCGAGCCCGCGGCCCGCGCCGGTGACGAACCAGGTCCGGTTCATCGGGTGCCGTCCGGGGTGTGCGGCGGGGTGGGTGCGTGGGTGCGCACGGAGTCGGTCGACATGCGCGTCATCGTGCCAGGCGAGCGCCGGGTGTGTCGCGGTGCGACGCCGGGCGCCGGGTGTGTCGCGGAGCGGCTCCGGGTGCCGGCCAGGTCGGTCTCCCGGGCAGCCGGGCCGCACTCCGGACGCCGCGTCCCGCGATGCCCCGCGCTTCGGCTCCCGGGCATCGGCTCCAGGAGTTGGCACTAGGCTCGCGGCATGCCCGTGGACGACGTCGACACCCGGCCCGCACCGCCGCGGACCCTGACCCGCCGCGAGCGCCTGCGGCGGCAGACGGTCGACGAGATCGTGGAGCGGGCGCTGGAGCTCGTCGACTCGGGCGGGGCGCACGGCCTGTCGATCGCTTCGGTCAGCAAGGCGATGGGCATGACGCCGCCGGCGCTGTACCACTACTTCGCTTCCCGCGACGCGCTGCTCGACGCCCTGGTCCTGGCCGGGTACACGGACCTCGGCACCGCCGTCGAGGGCGCCGCGCGTGCGGCGTCGGACCGGCCCGCCGCCGAGCGGGTCGCGGCGATAGCGCACGCGTGGCGACGCTGGGCCCTGGACCACCCGCGGCGCTACGCGATGCTCTTCACGGGCAGCCGGCGCGACGCCGTCGACCCGCTGGAGCACGTGGGCCCGATCACCGCGAGCATGCTCGCCCTGGTCACGGCCCTCCAAGAGCTCGTCCGGGACGGCGGGGACGGCGGTGACGGCGGGGGCCGCGACGGCGGCGCGGACGGCGGGGGCCGCGACGGCGGCGAACCGGGTGCGGGGCCAAAGTCCGGTGCGGGACAAGAGTCCGGTGCGCGGCAAGGCCTCGACGCGGAGCTGTCCCGGTGGGGCCGGACGCTCGGCGCCCCGCCGGAGACCGCACCCGGCGCGCTGCGGCTGGCGCTGTCCACCTGGTACCGCGTGCACGGGCTGGTGTCGCTGGAGCTGGTCGGCGGTTTCGACACGATGGGACTCGACGGCGGCCCCCTGCTGACCGCCGAGATCGAGAGCCTGGTCCACGAGGCAACCCGCTGACCCGCCCTGCCCTGTCCCGCCCCGCCCCGCCCCATCCCGCCCCGGCCCGGCGCGCCCGCACCGCACCGCACCGCAACGGAAGGTGCGCTTCTACCCAGCGATTGGGCCCGAAACGGGGCTGTTTTCGGGCCCAATCGC
>NZ_JBHWZO010000421.1:0-2832 GCF_042728455.1 Promicromonospora sp. NPDC060204 | reverse complement strand
GCGCCGAGCGAACCGAGCTGCTCGGCGGCGGCCGCGCGGGCGGCGTCGGCCTCCCCGAGCCGGGCGAGCGTCTCGTCATAACGCTCCTGGGCCGCCGTGCGCTCCGCGCGGGCCCGCTCCAGGTGCGCCGAACCGTCGATGTCACGCGCGGCGGCCTCGTCCCGGGCCGCCTTGGCCTCGTCCAGCGCGGACTGCAGGTGCAGCACGCTCGGCGCGGCGGCCGAGCCGCCCCACGCGCGCGTGGCGCCCAGCAGGTCGCCGGCGCGGGTCACCGCGACCACCGGCTGGTCCCGGACCAGCGCGCGGGCGCGGGCGAGGTCGTCCACGACCACGACGTCCTGCAGGATCGTCCGCAGCGCGGCCGACGCCGGGCCCGCCACCTGGACCACGTCGGTGGCCCAGCGGGCGCCGGCGGGCAGCTCGACGACGGGGCGCTCGACGGCGGGAACCGTCCGGTCCGAACCCACGACCAGGCTGGCCCGGCCCGCGTCCTCGTCGCGCAGCAGCCGCAGCGCGTCGACGGCCTCGTCGACGCCCGCCACGGCCACGGCGTCGGCCACCGGGCCGAGCGCGGCGGCGACCGCGTCCTCGAAGCCCGCCTCGATACCCAGCAGCGCCGCCACCGAGCCGAGGACGCCCGGCTGGTGGGCCGCGAGCAGTGTGCCCGCGCCGTCCTTGCGGTCCAGGCTCAGCTCCAGCGCCTCGACCCTGGCGGCCGCGGAGCTGCGGTCCCGCTGCGCCGTCGTCACCTGCTCCTGGAGGTGCCGCACCTCGGCCTTGGCCAGCTCCAGCACCTCGGACGCCGCCTCGTGCGCGACGTCGAGCCCCTCGCCGTCCCCCTCGACCCCGCCGACCTCGGTCTCCAGCGCCGAGAGCGCGCCCGAGGACTCCTCCATCCGCTGCTCGGCCTCCAGCAGCGCGTCGCGCAGGCGGTCGAGCTCGGACTGCGCGGCCTCGACCCGGCTGCGCCGCGCGGCGACCTGGCCGGCGAGGCGCGCGAGGCCCTCACGGCGGTCCGCGGCGGCGCGCAGCAGCGCGGCGTGCGAACGCTCGGCGGCCTGGGCGGCCGCCTCGGCCTCCGCCCGGACGTCGACGGCGGACTCGACCGTCTCGCGTGCGATGGCGACCTCGGTGGCCAGCTCCTCCTCGCTCGCGCGGGAGCGGGCGGCCTGGGCCTCCAGGTCGTCGGGGTCCTGGCCCTGGTGCGCGGGCTCGGCGGTGCCGAGCAGCCGGGCGCGCTCCCCCGCCAGCGACTGGAGGCTGCGCAGGCGCTCCCTGGTCTGGGACAGCGCGAAGACGGTGTCGCCCGCCTGGCTGACCTGCTGCGACTCGGCCGACGTCGCCGCCTCGAGGCGGGCCAGCAGGCCGCGCGCCTCGGTCAGCGCCGCCTCGGTCTCGGCCTGCCGCTGCTTGAGCGACCGCTCGTCCGCGCTCTCCTGCTCGAGCTGCGCGGTGAGCTGGGCCAGGTCGTCGGCCAGCAGGCGCGACTTCGCGTCGCGCAGGTCGCGCTGCACGGTCTGCGCCTTGCGGGCCGCCTCGGCCTGCCGGCCCAGCGGGCCGAGCTGGCGGCGCAGCTCGGCCGTCAGGTCGCCCAGGCGCGCCAGGTTGCCCTGCATCGCGTCGAGCTTGCGGAGCGCCTTCTCCTTGCGCTTGCGGTGCTTGAGGACGCCCGCGGCCTCCTCGATGAAGCCGCGGCGCTCCTCGGGCGTCGCGCGGAGCACGGCGTCGAGCTGGCCCTGCCCCACCACGACGTGCATCTCGCGGCCGATGCCGGAGTCGCTCAGGAGCTCCTGGATGTCCAGCAGGCGGCAGCTGTTGCCGTTGATCGCGTACTCGGAACCGCCGCTGCGGAACAGCGTGCGGGAGATCGTGACCTCGGTGTAGTCGATCGGCAGGGCGCCGTCGGTGTTGTCGATCGTCAGCGCCACCTCGGCGCGACCCAGGGGCGCGCGGCCGGACGTGCCGGCGAAGATGACGTCGTCCATCTTGCCGCCGCGCAGCGACTTGGCACCCTGTTCGCCCATGACCCAGGAGAGCGCGTCGACCACGTTGGACTTGCCGGAGCCGTTCGGACCCACCACGCAGGTGATGCCCGGCTCGAGCTCGAGGGTGGTCGCCGACGCGAAGGACTTGAAGCCCCGGAGCGTGAGCGTCTTGAGATGCACTCGGTGAGCCTAACTGTGAACGCGGTCTGAACGTCGGACGTACCGCCGGGATATGCCGAAGCGGCACCCGGATGCCTCGGCAGGGTGCCGCTTCGACGGACGTGCGGTGCGGGGGCGGTCAGCCCAGCTCGGGGAACCAGAGGGAGATCTCGCGCGCCGCCGACTCCGCGGAGTCGGAGCCGTGCACGAGGTTCTGCTGCACCTTGGTGCCCCAGTCGCGGCCCAGGTCACCGCGGATGGTGCCGGGGGCGGCGTCGGTCGGGTTGGTGGCGCCGGCCAGCGAGCGGAAGCCCGGGATCACGCCCTGGCCCTCGGCCACGACGGCCAGGACCGGGCCCGACATCATGAACTCGACCAGGGGGGCGTAGAACGGCTTGCCCTCGTGCTCGGCGTAGTGCGCGGCCAGCAGCTCGGTCGTGGCGTCCTTGAGCTGCACGGCGCGCAGCGTGTAGCCCTTGGCCTCGATGCGGCGCAGGATCTCGCCGGACAGGCCGCGGCGCACGCCGTCCGGCTTGACGAGGACGAGGGTGCGCTCGGCCACGGGCTGCGTCGAGGCCTCCGTGGGCAGGGTCTTCTCTGCGACGTCGGTCATGGGCCCAACCCTATCGGGACCGCGGCCCCTGCCCGAACGTGTCAGACGCTCAGGTCACCGGGGTGACCGGAGCGG
>NZ_JBHWZO010000420.1:0-2880 GCF_042728455.1 Promicromonospora sp. NPDC060204 | reverse complement strand
GGGTATCTGCGGGTTTTCCGGCCGGAAACCCGCAGATACCCAGCACTCAACTAGCTCGGGGGGTGGTCGAGGCGGCGGAATGTTGCCTCGAAGCCTGCCGTCCACTGCGTGTGGGTCGTCTTGTCGCAGGTGTACTCCAGCGGTTGGGACAGGCCCTCGGGCTCGTAGGTGTCGCCGTTGTCGCCGAGCTTCCGCGTGACCTCGGTGTCGCCGAAGTCGACCGTCTCGAAGGTGAGCGTGCCGCCCTTGGTCGAGACCGTGTAGGTGGCCGTGCCGCTCCAGGTCTCGACGTACTCCCCGGCGGGCAGGTCGGCGCGGAGCGGCTCGGCGTCGTCGAACTCCACGACCTGGGTGCCGTCGGGGCGGAACTCCACCACCCGTCCGGTCCAGCCCGTGGTCGGGTACGTCTCACTCTGGGCCGAGATCTCCGTCGCCAGGTCCGTCTGCTCCCAGCGCCCCACGAGGCACTCGTCGATGACCGACGGCGGCGCGGTGGGGGCCGAGGCGGACGGCTCACCGGAGGCCGGGGCGGGCTCCGAGGCAGGTCCGGACGCCGTCGGCGTCCCCGTCGTGCCGGCCTCCGCCTCCCCGGACCGCAGGCCGAGCACGGCCGCCGTCGTGCCGCCCCCGACGATCACCACGACGGCCGCCGCGACGATCCAGGTGATCGGCCGGGTCAGCAGGCCGCGGCGGGGCGCCTGGGGCTCGGGTTCCGTTCCGGAAGCCGGCTCGGGGGCAGGTTCGGACGCCGGCCGGGACGCAGGGCCGGCCGCCGGTTCCGACGCCGAAGTCGTCGACGACGTTGCCGCGGCCGACGTCGGGCCGTCCGCCCGGACGACCGTCCCGTCGTCGCGCAGCGCGGTCGCGTCGTCGTCCTCCGAGCCGGCGGCCGCCCCGGCCGCCCCAGCCGCCCCGCCCGCCCCGGCCGGGAGGATCTTCGCGGCGCCCGTCCGCCCGTCTGCGGGCACCTCGTTGAGGAAGTCGAGCACCTCCGGCAACCCGGGCCGGGCCTCGGGGTCCTTGGCGAGACAGGCCTGGACGAGTGGGAGCAGCCACTCCGGGCACCCGCTCAGGTCCGGTTCTTCGTGGACCACGCGGTAGTAGACGACGGTGGTGTCGCCCTCGCCGAACGCGCGCTGCCCGGTCGCGGCGTAGAGCGCGACGGCGCCCAGCGCCCAGACGTCGGCGGCGGGTGTCGCGAGGCTGCCGCGCACCTGCTCGGGCGCCATGAAGGCGGGCGTGCCGACCTTGAGGCCGGTGCGGGTCAGCGACGTCGAGTCGGACCCCTGGGCGATGCCGAAGTCGATGACGTACGGGCCGTCCTGGGCGAGCAGGATGTTGGACGGCTTGAGGTCGCGGTGCACGATGCCGACCTGGTGCACCGACCGCAGCGCCTCGGCCACGCCCGCCAGTATGCGGCGCACGTCGGGCTCGGGCAGGGGACCCTGGGTGCGGACGACGGCGGAGAGCGCGGGGCCGGCGACGTACTCGACCGCCAGCCACGGCTGGTCGCCGTCCGGGTCGGCGTCGATCAGGGTGGCCAGGAACCGGCCGCGCACCTTCATCGCGGCTGCCGCCTCCCGGCGGAACCGCGTGCGGAACTCCGGGTCCTGGACGTGTTCCCGCAGGATCGCCTTGAGGGCGAGCTTGCGGCCGGTGCGGGTCTCCGCGAGATAGACGGCGCCCATGCCGCCCGCGCCGATGCGGCCGAGGAGCGGGTATCCGCCCAGCTCCTGCGGGTCGCCGGGCTCGAGCGGGTGGACCTGCGGGGCTTCCCCTGAGCCTGGCGCGATCATGGTGCGAAACATACCGGATATCCTTGAATTCACCCGATATTTCGGTCATGGTGACTCGCGTTCCCACAACTTCAGATGCAGGGGGAGAACCATGAAGCGAAAGCTGGTGAGCCGCGCGCTGCCGTCCGTGCTCGTCGCGGGTGGTCTGCTGGTCACGGGCACCGTCTCCGCGACCGCGGCCGACGGCGCCACGTCGAGCGTCGAGCAGCAGTCCGCGGGCCTGGGCGACCTGCTGTCGGGCACCGTCGACGCCGTGGTCGGCAAGGGCGGCGCGGTCGACAGCACGCTGACCCAGGTGACGGACACGGTCGAGCAGGTGACGAAGAAGGACGGTGCCGTGGACGACACCGTCAAGGGTGTCACCGGCGCCGTCGACGCGGTGGCCGGCAAGGACGGCGCCGTCGACGACGTGGTGAAGGGCGTGACCAGCGGCGGGACCAAGACGCCCGCGGCCGGCAGCGGGCCGGTCGAGGACGTCGTGCGCGGCGTGTCCGGCGCGGTGACGTCGGTGGCCGGCGAGGAGGGCGCCGTCGACGACGTCCTCGGCGCGGACAAGCCCCGGCGCGGCGTGCTGGACGACCTGCCCGCCGAGATCATCGGCGACGTCGGCTCCGTGGGCGAGAACCTCGGCCGCGGCGACGTGCCCGGCACGATCGGCGCGGTCACGGGCGAGGACGGCGTCGTGGACGACCTCCTGGAGAGCCCGGAGCGCGGCGGCCCGGGCGGGGGCGGCCCCGGCGACGGGGGCGACGGCGGCGACGGCGACGGCGGCGGGTCCGACGACGGCGGCACGATCCCGGTGTCGAACACGCCCGGGCTCGGCACCGGCGTCGACATCGGCCTGCCGATCCAGGCGATCGGCGAGGCCCAGGCCCCCGGCGCCCTCGCGCAGACCGGCGTCCAGGTCGCCGGCGTGGCCGCCGTCGCGCTCGGCCTCACGGCCGCGGGCGCCGCGCTGGTCCGCGCCCGCCGCCGGATGCTGGACACGCAGGACTGACGCCCCGCGCCGGCCGGCTCGGCTCCGGCCAACCCCGCCGGCGCTCGACGTCGGCAGTCTGCATCGAGGTCGGCACAGGCCTGTGCC
>NZ_JBHWZO010000419.1:0-2882 GCF_042728455.1 Promicromonospora sp. NPDC060204 | reverse complement strand
GGCCCGAAAACACGGTGTTTTCGGGCCCAATGACGGGGTAGAAGCGCACATCGACGGCGCCGGCGGCGGGCCGGCTCGCGTGCACCCGGTCCGTCGGCGGCTCCGGCCTGCCCGGCGAACCCCTAACTTGGCACTTGTATGTCATGTGACCAGGACCTACAGTTCTGGTTGTTAGCGTTCACATCGACGTGAAGGGTTCATTGATGAGCCGACGAACGACCGCCAGGTTCGGAGCCGCCCTCGTGGCCGGCGCACTGGTCACCGTCCCGCTCGCGGCGGGCGCGCTCGCCGCCGACGGCGCCGCCGCGAACACCACCGCCACCAGCACCGGAGTCACGATCGCCGGAATCGCCGGCGCGGCCGGGACCGGCACAGCCGCCACCAGCACCGCCGGGACCGGCACGGCGGGAGCCAGCACAACCGCCACCAGCACAACCGCCACCCCCGCTCAGGAAGCCGGAACCGGCGCCGGATCACCCGAGGACGAGTACGCCCCGCGCTCCCTCCCGTTCGCCCTGCCGGGCTTCAAGGAGCAGGAGTTCGACGGCGCACTCCTGGTCGGCGAGGGGCAGGCCCGGTTCTCGCTGGCGTTCAACATGGTGACGCCGCAGGGCCGCGTGCTCGACGACAACATGGTCCCGTGGATCAAGCGGATCGGGACGGTCACGCCCGACGGCTCGTACTACGAGATCGACATGACCACCGACAACCGGAACATCACGCCGGAGACGATCGGCGCGCTGCGCGCCGTCCTCGCCCACCCCGAGGACTGGTCCGAGGCGGAGGTCGCCAAGGCGCGCGAGCAGCTTCCGGTCCAGGAGGCCGCGTACGCGGCGGCCGTGCGCGACACCCGCACCGTCCGGCTGCGGTTCTCGACCACGGACGACGGCGAGATCGTGGGCTCGGCGACCGCCCTGACCGACGACACCGAGGTGTTCCTGCAGGCCAGCCCGCCGTGGGCCGAGCCCAGCACGTACCGCCCGGAGGGGGAGCGCTCGATCGTCGCGACGTCGGCGGGCGTGCGGGACGCCTCCCAGGTGGGCAGCTTCCGGCTCGACTCGACCGAGACGCCCGAGGAGACCACCAGCTACGCGAACGTGGCCGAGCTGCTCAAGGGCCTGGCCGGCAAGGAGTACGCGGCGGGGGAGGGCGCCGTCGCGCAGCGGTATGCGCTCGACAAGGGCGAGACTGTCGCGTTCCAGGCCGCCGTCTCGACGCAGGCGCCCGACCGGTCCCGGCTGAGCACCCGGGACGTGACGCGCATCCTGGACCGTGCCGAGGCGCGGGCCGACGACGACACGCTCCACGGCCGCGGCCCGACCGGCCAGGCGGCGACGTACCTGCGCGACGCGATGTCGCTGAACGACAACTGGGACGAGAAGTACGACCGGTCGTTCGTCATGTGGGGCCTCGGCGGCGGTGGTGACGACATCTTCCTGGGCTGGGACTCCGCCTGGGACGCGATCACCGAGCTGAGCGTCGACCCGGCCACGGCGCTCGACCACATCCGCGACTTCTACGACCAGAAGGGCCCGCGCTACGACCAGCTCCATGCCGGGTCGATGCACACGTACGCCGCCTGGCGGGCGTACACGCGCACGGGGGACCGGAGCATCCTGGAGCTCGTCTACCCGATCATGACGCGGTACATCGAGCGGATGCCGGAGTTCGACACGAACCAGGACGGGCTCCTGGAGAGCCCGTGGGTCGAGGAGCGCCGCGGCGGCCGCGGCAACCACCTCGGCCTGGACGACAGCCCGCAGTACTGGAACTACGTCGAGGTGCCGCGCGACGGCGGCACGGACACGCGGGAGAACACCAACCTGACCGACGTCGCCCTCAACTCCTACTACGGGCTCATGGCCGAGAACCTGGCGCAGATGGCCACGGTGCTGGGCGACACCGCCGGGGCCGAGCGGTACGCCGCGCTGCACGAGCGGCTCGAGGTGCGCATGAACGAGCACCTGTGGAACGAGGAACGCGGGCTCTACCTCAACCGGTACCTCGACGGGAGCTGGGAGCCGACCAACACGCCCACGGTGTTCTACCCGATGTTCGGCGGGCTGGCGACGCCGGAGCGCGCGGAGATCCTGGTGCGCGACCACCTGGAGAACCCGGAGGAGTACGGCGGCGAGTTCGTCATCCCGAGCGTGGCCCGCAACGATCCGGCGTTCTGTGCCGGGCGCGTCAACGAGTCGACGCAGTCCTACCGGTACTTCCAGCCGGGCGAGGAGGACTCGTGCGAGGAGTGGCAGGGCGCCGCCTGGCCCCCGATGAACGCCACGGTCTACGACGGCCTCAAGCGGTACGGCCTGGACGAGGCGGCCGCCGAGCTGGCCACCAAGTCGACCTCGATGTGGCTGACCTCTTACAAGGACATCGGCTGGTTCCCGGAGTACTTCGACCCCGAGCCCGGCCAGGTCATCAACTCCGTGGCGACCGACACCGCGTGGCGCACCTACTCGTGGTCCAACCTGATGCCGCTGATGAGCACGCAGGAGCTGATCGCGGACGAGCCCTGGGGCGACGCCGTCGGCTTCCGCTTCGGCACCCTCGGCCTGCCCGGCACCAACACCGTGTCGGAGGTGCCCCTGAAGGGACACGCGTGGTCGGTGACGGCGGGTCCGCGCACGACGACGGTGGAGCGTGACGGCCGCACGGTGGTGCGCGCCGAGGGCGGTCGGATCGTGGCCCGCGACGTGGTCCTGGACGCCGCCCGCGGCGGGAACTCGATGAACGTCACGACGACGTCCCGCACCACGATCACGGTGACGGTCCCGGGCGCTCACCCGAAAACCTTCCAGGTCAAGAAGGGCGAAACCCACCTCACCTGGTAACCCCACCCGCCCCACCCGTCCCGCCTAAGCCGTTGAGTGCTGGGT
>NZ_JBHWZO010000418.1:0-2914 GCF_042728455.1 Promicromonospora sp. NPDC060204 | reverse complement strand
GTGCACGCCTTCTTCACGTCCAGCGCGGGCGGCGTCTCGCCCGCCCCGTGGGGTGCGGCGGACGGCGGCGGCGGTCTCAACCTGGGCCTGAACGTGTCCGACGACGACGCGCGGGTCGCGGTCAACCGGTCCCGTGCCGCCGAGCGCCTCGGCGCACCGGTCGCGTTCGCCACCCAGGTGCACGGCGACGTCGTGCTGGAGCTCGGCGCGGCCGAGCGCGCCCTGTGGGCCGCGCCCAGGCCGCCGGCCTCGGCGGGGGAGGGTGACGCGCTCGTCACCGCCGAGCGCGGGCTGGGCCTCGGGGTGCTGGTCGCCGACTGCGTCCCGGTGCTGCTCGCCGAACCGGTGGCTCGGGTGGTCGCCGTCGCGCACGCCGGGCGCAAGGGGGTGCTGGCCGGCGTGGTGCACCGGGCCCTGGACTCGCTGGTCGCCCGGGGCGCGGATCCCGCGCGCGTGCGCGCCGCCGTCGGGCCCGCGGTCTGCGGGCGGTGCTACGAGGTGCCCGCCGCGATGCGCGACGAGGTGGCCGCCGCCGTGCCGGAGACGTTCGCGACCACGAGCGACGGCACGCCGGGCCTCGACCTGCCGGCCGGGGTGGCCGCGCAGCTCGCCTCCCGGGGGGTGGCGGTGACGCGGGTCGAGCGCTGCACGCTGGAGGACCCCGAGCTGTTCTCGCACCGCCGGGCGAGCGTGACCGGCGTCACGACCGGCCGTCAGGCGGGCGTCGTGGCGCTGTTCTGAGCCGCTGTGGCGGATTTCCGCCAGATCCGCGACACGCCGATAACAGTGCCCTGACCTGCGAAATCACACGGATGTCGTTTTTAGCGAGCAATCGCTGAACAACTTTGGCAAAGTTGTTCGTGGCACGGCGTGTCGCACTTCCGGGTCGGATTGCGCCGGGCTACTTTTGTCAAGACGACCTCGGTCGGAGGTCAAGGTCGGACCTGTTGTACGGGCCCGCTGGGACACAGACAGAAGGACGCACAGCAGGCGACGAACGGAGAGTGAGCGATGGCCGGAGCGCTTCGCAAGACCATGCTGTATCTGGGCCTCGCCGACGATCAGGGCGAGCAGGAGTACCTCGACGAGTACGACGAGGGCCTGGAGGAGAACGTGGAGGACCACCGACACGCGCAGGTCACGCCGCTGCACCGCGATGGCGTGCCCCACCAGGCGCTCTCCACCGGGGAGCTGCGCCGCATCACGACCGTGCACCCGCGCTCGTACAACGACGCACGGAGCATCGGCGAGGCTTTCCGCGCCGGCACTCCCGTCATCATGAACCTCTCCGACATGGACGACGCCGACGCCAAGCGCCTGGTCGACTTCTCGGCCGGCCTCATCTTCGGTCTGCACGGCTCGATCGAGCGGGTGACCAACAAGGTCTTCCTGCTCTCTCCCGAGCACGTGGAGATCGCGGCCGAGGAGCACGTCGCCCCCGAGAAGCCGAACGGACGCGGCGGCTTCTACAACCAGAGCTGATCACCACGAGACCTGAGCGGGGGGCGGTCGCCACACGGCGAACGTCCCCCGCTCACGTCTGTCCCCGCACCGCATCCGGGCAGGTTCATGGGATCCGGGGTTCGAACACGTTAGGTTGTGCGTGTGGCTCTTATCCTGCAGTTCATCGGCTTCCTGCTGTGGCTCTTCATCCTGTTCCTCATCGGCCGGCTGATCTTCGACTGGGTGCAGTTCTTTGCCCGGGACTGGCGGCCGCGTGGTGTTCTGCTCGTGGTCGCCGAGGCGGTCTACACGGTCACGGACCCGCCCCTGCGGTTCCTGCGCCGGCTGATCCCGCCGCTGCGGCTGGGCCAGATCCAGCTCGACCTGGCGTTCATCGTCCTGTTCTTCGGCGTCTCGATCCTTTCCCAGCTCGTCGGTTCCTGGGCCGCGAGGATCTGACGTCACCGGAAAAGTGTTGGAGATGTGCCGGTTCTCGTCGGGCCGGCGCACGATTCATCGAGGTGAGGCACAAGAACATTGACCGATGCATGGATCCGGGCTGGGGTGACACGGCACACTCTGTGAGGAAATCGTGCCCGGGGGTGCTCCCGGTGTCCCGGGCCGATGTCGTCCGCTACCGTGGGCTTCGGCGAAGGGCGCGCGGCTTGCTAGCGCCGACGTCCGAGTTCAGCGTTCCTACGTTCTAACTTTCGAGGTGACACGATGGCACTGCTTACAGCAGAGGACATCCTCAACAAGAAGTTCTCCGCGACGAAGTTCCGCGAGGGCTACGACGTCGAGGAGGTCGACGACTTCCTCGACGAGGTCGTGCGGACGCTGACCAACGTCCAGGAGGAGAACGAAGGCCTGCGGCAGAAGGTCGCGGCCGCCGAGCGGCGCATCGCGGAGCTGTCGCGCAGCGACGCCGCCGCCCCCGCCCGTGCGCAGGCCGCGCCGGTCGCGGCGCCCGTCATGCCGACCGGCCCCGCCGGCCCCAAGGGCAACGGCCCGGAGCCCGAGTCGGCGACCGGCATGCTCCAGCTGGCCCAGAAGCTGCACGACGACTACGTGCGCTCCGGCCAGGAGGAGGGCGACCGCCTCATCACGGAGGCCAAGACCGAGGGGGCGCGCATCGTGCGCGACGCCGAGGAGACGTCGCACCGCACGCTGTCGCAGCTCGAGCAGGAGCGTTCGCTGCTGGAGCGCAAGATCGACGAGCTGCGCCTGTTCGAGCGCGACTACCGCACCCGCCTGAAGAGCTTCCTGCAGAACCTGCTGGGCGACCTGGACGCGCGGGGCTCGGCCCTGCCGCCGCGGAACAACCAGCAGTCCGGCCGGCCGGCCGAGATGGCCCAGGGCATCTGACGGCGATCTGACAGCAGAGCACCGCTCGACACGCACGGCGGCCCGGACGTCCCCACCTCACGTCCGGCCGCCGTGCGAGTTGTGCGGCGCACGCTCATCATGGGGG
>NZ_JBHWZO010000417.1:0-2950 GCF_042728455.1 Promicromonospora sp. NPDC060204 | reverse complement strand
CGATCACACCGTGCCCGGGCGCCGTCGTCAGCGCGGGACGCTCACTCCACGCCGAGCGCCGCGACCGGCGACGTGCGGACGGCGGCCCGCGCCGGGATCACGGAGGCCAGCAGCCCCGCGACGAGGGCGACGCCCAGGACCAGCGTGATGTCCGTCCACGGCACGGCGTACCGCACGTCGCCCATCAGGGACAGGGCGGTGGCCGCCCCGGCCCAGCCGAACACCAGCCCGAGCACGATGCCGAGCACCGCGCCGACGCCCGCGATCAGCATGCCCTCGACCGCGAGCATGGCCCGCAGCTGGTCCTTGCCGAGCCCGATCGCCCGCAGGGTCGCGGACTCCCGGGTGCGCTCGATGACCGAGAGGGACAGCGTGTTGGTGACGCCGATCAGGGCGATCACCACGGCCACGGCGAGCAGGCCCACCACGATGCCGAGGATCACGTCCACGACCTGGCGGAACTGCGCGGCCTGGGCCGCCGGGCCCATCACGAACGCCCCGCCGTCGACCTCCGCCACGGCGTCCTGCACGTCCGTGAGCACCGCCGCGGGGTCGGAGCCGTCGATGTGCGCCCAGACGTCGCTCCACGCGTCGTCGCCGGCGACCCGGTCCAGGTCGGCGGCCGTGATCATGCTGCTGAGCGGGTCGGCGGTGGTGATGACGACCGTCAGGTCGACGGCGCCGCCGGGACCCTCCACGGTGGTGCGGTCGCCCTCGGCGAGGTCCACCGAGTCCGCGGCATCCTGCGTCAGCAGGATCGAGCCCTCGGTCAGCCGCTCCGCCTCCTCGGCCACGTTCACGACGGCTGCGAGGTCCTGCGGGTCGGCGCCCGCGACCGACATGTCCTCCACCCCGGCGAGCGTGACGCTCGCGTTGGAGACCAGCACGGTGTCGGAGACCCCGTCCGTGCCGGCGACGGCCTCGTGCACGTCGTCGACGTACCGCGGGTCGGACGGCGACGCGCTCACGTCGTACGGGAACGTCTCGTCGAGCAGGCTGTCCGCCGACATCCGGGCGCTCGCGGCCCCCGTGGACATCATGGTCACGAGCGTGACGCCGATGAGCAGCGCGGTGGAGGTCGCCGCCGTCCGCCGCGGGTTGCGCAGCGTGTTGGCGACGGCCAGCCGGGCCGCCGGGCCGCTGCGGGAGACGAGCGAGCCGAGGCCCGCCGCGACGCGCGGCAGCCACAGCACGGCGCTCAGCACCACGCCGAAGAACGCGAGCGAGCCGCCGCCCACGGCCGCGAGCAGGCCGAACTGCGGGCTGCCCTGCATCCCGAGCGCGACGCCGATCGCGAGACCCCCGAAGCCGCCGAAAACGCACAGCAGCGAGATCACCAGGCGGGCCCGGCCGGTGCGGGCGCGCAGCGTGGGCGCGTCCGACGGCCGCAGGGCGGCCAGCGGGGCGACCCGGGTGGCCGAGCGGGCCGGGGCGAGGGCCGCCAGGACCGTCACGCCCACGCCGACGGCCAGCGGCAGCACGACCGCCTGCCAGGTCAGGGCGATGGTGGTCGGCAGCGGCACGCCGAGGTCGAACGACGGCGCGACGAGCAGCGCGATCTGCGCCAGCACCGCGCCCGCCACGATGCCCGCCGCCGACGCGACGACGCCGAGCATCGCGGCCTCCAGCAGCACGCTGCGGTAGAGCTGGCCGGCGTCCGCGCCGATGCAGCGCAGCAGCGCCAGGGTGCGGGTGCGCTGGGCCACGAGCACCTGGAACGTGTTGGTGATGACCATGGCCGCGATGAGCAGCGCGATGGCGGCGAACGTCAGCACGAACACCAGGAAGACGAGGTCCTGGCCGCCGGTCTGCTCGGCGGTCCGCTCGGTCGCCACCTGCTCGACCGTCTGCACGGTCACGTCGCCCCCGGCGTCCGGGAGGGCCCCCTGGAGCGTGTCGCGCAGCCCCGCCGGGACCTCGCCGCCGTCGAGCGGGGTGTCGAGCGCGACGAGCAGCTCGGTGACCGGGTCGGAGTAGGGCTCGGCGGCGTTCCAGGCGTCGAGCGTCGCGGCCGGGACCGCGGCGGCGCCGCCGTAGGAGGTGTAGGCGCCGTACGGGTCGTCGGCGATGCCGGTCACGGTCAGCGTCTCGGTGACGTCCTTCGGGTCGCCGAGCTCCTCGCCCGGGTCGTCGGCCTCGCTCTCGGCCCAGCCCTCGGGGTAGACGGTCCGGTTGAGCGTCACGGTGTCGCCGACGGCGACCTCCATGCGCTCGGCGACGGTCGTGGACAGGGCCACCTCGCCGTCGGCCGCCGGCCAGGCACCGTCGGTCAGCTCCAGCGGGGACAGGCGGGGGTCGGCGGGCACCGGGGCGAAGGCCTGGAAGCCGCCCTTGCCGCCGTTGCGCAGGTCGCCGAACCACGTCGTGACCGGCTGGACCGCCGCGACGTCGTCGAGCGCGGCGACGGCCTGGACGTCACCGTCGGTGATGCCGTCGGCGTCGCCGTCCGGGCTGGTCACCACGACGTCGGCCCGCGCGTACCCGGCCGCGACCATGTCGTGGGTGGTGCCGTTGATGACGCCGCCGGCCAGGAGAGTCACGGTGACGAAGGCGGTGCTGATCAGGATGGCCACACCGGCGGCGGTGAGCCGTCCGGTGCTGCGGCGCATCTGCCCCAGGGTGAGGCGCGCTGTGGGGAAGGAGTTCGACATCACGCACCCGTCCGGGCGGGACCGGTGGTGACGGCGGGCTCGAGGGTGCGCAGGGCGTCCAGGCCCGCCATCGCGGACTCCGGCGTCGGGTCGGAGATGTCGCCGGCGATGCGGCCGTCGGCGATCAGCACGACCCGGTCCGCGTACGCGGCCGCGGACGGGTCGTGGGTGACCATGATGATGGTGCGGCCCAGCTCCCGCACCGAACGGCGCAGGAACGACAGGACCTCCGCGCCGGAGCGGGAGTCGAGGTTGCCGGTGGGCTCGTCGGCGAACACGACGTCGGGCTGCGCGATCAG
>NZ_JBHWZO010000416.1:0-2964 GCF_042728455.1 Promicromonospora sp. NPDC060204 | reverse complement strand
GCCCCTACGGGGGCCGGGCCTTCTTCGTTCCCGGCTACCGGGCCGGCCGGCTACCGGGCCGCCAGGCTACCGGGGCTCCGGTGCCTGCTCGGCCGCGAGGCCCGCGACCTCGCGGACGGCGTCGGCGACGGCGCGGAAGTCCTTGCGCAGGATCCAGTCGTGGTTGCTGGCGACCTTCGCGCTGATCCTGAGGTTCGGGTTGCGCTCCAGCGCGGGGCCGAGGCCGTCGGGTTCTACTCCCGGCCCGGTCTGGTCTGGGTGCCGGTCCGCGACGCGCCGCGCTGCCAGTGGGCCTTCGTGTGGCGCACGGCGGACCCGAACCCGCTGATCCGCGCCTTCGCGGCGGCCGCCGACGATGCTGCCGACGCCCTGGCGGACCGCCCCGCCTAGTGCCCGCGCAGCCGCCGTCGGGCCGCCCGCAGGACCAGGCCGAGCACCCAGGCCGCCCCGGCCCACGACGCCGTCCGGACCCCGCGCCCGGCCGCGCGCTGCGACCGCCCGCGGAACTCGCGGATGGGCCAGCCGACCTCTTGCGCGTGCCGGCGCAGCCGCAGGTCGGGGTTGATGGGGCAGGGGTGGCCCACGGACCGCATCATCGGCAGGTCGTTGAGCGAGTCGCCGTAGGCGTAGCTCTCGTCGAGGTCGATGGCCTCGGTCTCCGCGAGCGAGACGATCGCGTCGGCCTTGGCCTGGCCGTGCATGAGGTCGCCCGTGAGCCGGCCGGTGTAGAACCCGTCCTTGTGCTCGGCCACGGTGCCGAGCCCGCCCGTGGCGCCGAGGCGGCGGGCGATGAGCTGCGCGATCTCCACCGGGGTGGCGGTCACCAGCCACACCTGGTGGCCGGCGGCGATGTGCTCGTCCAGCAGCCGGCGCGTGCCCGGGTAGATCCGCAGCGACAGGACGGCGTCCCACACCTCCTCGCCGAGGGTGGCGATCTCCGCGACGCTGCGGCCCGCGATGAGCGAGAGCGCCCGGTCGCGCACCTGGTCGATCTCCTCGCGGTTCTCGCCCCACAGGAGGTAGCGCGCCTGGATCAGGGCGAACCTCAGGATGTCCCGCGTACCGAAGAACTTGCGCTGGTACGCCGACTTGGCCAGGTGAAAGGCGCTCGCACCGCGGATGATCGTGTTGTCGACGTCGAAGAACGCCGCGGTGGCGGACGAGGGGTGCGTCGACGGCATGGAGGTCACTCTATCCGCGTGCCACAGGACGCAAGTCCTCGCCGGGCACCCCGGCAGAAGCGCTGGTAGAACCGGGGAGTGACGCAGAACATCAGGATCTCCGAGGGCGCCGGGCTCGCGCGGTTCCTCCATCTGCTGGTCGCCGTGCTGGCTCTTGGCGGCTTCGCGATCGAGTTCGTCATCGCGTTGACCAGCGGCCCAGGTCTCGCCCCCACGCATGCCGAACGGATGGTCCGCTTCTTCAGCTACTTCACCATCCAGTCGAACCTGTTGATCGGCGGGACCTCGCTGGCCCTGGCGCTCGACCCGCGACGGGACGGTCCGGTGTTCCGCGTGCTGCGCCTCGACGGCCTGCTGTGCATCGCCGTCACGGGGATCGTCTACAACACCGTGCTCCGCGGCCTGGAGATGGTGGGCGGCGCCGGGCCGGTGCCGAACACGATGCTGCACGTCCTGGCACCGCTGTTCGCGGTCGTCGTCTGGGTCTGGGTGGGGCCGCGCCCCCGCGTCACGGCGGCCACGGTGTGGTGGTCGGTGGTGTATCCCGTCGCCTGGCTGGTCTACACCTTCGTGCGCGGCGCGGTCACGGGCTGGTATCCCTACCCGTTCCTGGACGCGGACGAGCTGGGCTGGGCGCGGGCGCTGATCAACGCGGGCGGCGTCGCCGTCGTCTTCCTCGTCCTGGCCTGGGGCGTGCGCTGGGCGGACGGGCGGCTGCCGGACACCGACCGTTCGGTGGCCCGCGCGTGACGTAACCTCGGGGCGTGACCACTGCCGCCGAGACCCGGGTCGTTCTCTACACACGCGAGGCGTGCCATCTGTGCGAGGACGCACGTGCCGTCGTCGAGAAGGTGTGCGAGAGCTCCGGGACCGCGTGGAGCGAGGTCGACATCGACAGCGCGCCCGCGCTGCGCGAGAAGTACGGGGAGTACGTCCCCGTGCTCGAGGTGGACGGGATCCAGCAAGGTTTCTGGCGCGTGGACGGTGCGCGCCTTGCACGCCTCCTGGCATGATCGTCCAGGCAGTGTGTGCGTACGCCCGCGACACAGTGGTCGCGGGGAGGGGAGCAGCACGTGGTCGAACTCAGTGACGGGACAGTCCCGGCAGCAACCGTAGGGAGGCTGCCGTACTACCTGCGCGCCCTGCGCGACCTCGCGGCCGAGGGGGTGGACCTCACCTCCTCGACGGAGCTCGCCGAACGGTCGGGCGTCAGCTCGGCGCAGCTGCGCAAGGACCTCTCGTACCTGGGTTCGTTCGGCACGCGCGGCGTCGGGTACGACGTCGAGTCGCTCGCCTCGTACATCACGGTCGCCCTGGGGCTCGAGACGGAGCACCGGCTGGCGATCGTCGGCATCGGAAACCTCGGGCACGCCCTGGCGAACTATTCCGGGTACGCGACGCGCGGCTTCCAGGTCGTGGCGCTGCTCGACGCGTCGCCCGACGTTGTGGGCACCGACGTGGCCGGCGTGACCGTGGAGCACGTGCGCGAGGTGGCCGAGGTCATCGAGCGCGAGCGGGTCTCCATGGTGGTGCTCGCGCTGCCGGGCCACGGCGCCCAGGACGTGGCCGACGCCGTCGTCGGCTCGGGCGTCCGCGAGATCCTGAACTTCGCGCCGGTGGCGCTCCAGGTGCCGGACGACGTGGTGGTGCGCTCGGTCGACGTCGGCGGCGAGCTGCAGATCCTGGCCTTCCACGCGGCGACCCGCGCGGCGGCTCTCTGACCCACAAAAAAACGCTGAGTGCGGGGTATTTGTTGGATCAAGCAGCTTGATCCAACAAATAC
>NZ_JBHWZO010000415.1:0-2993 GCF_042728455.1 Promicromonospora sp. NPDC060204 | reverse complement strand
GTCCAGGTCACCCCGGTGACCTGGACGTCTGACACGTGGTGGAGGTCTCGGGGCCCGAGTCGGGCGGGGGCGTCAAGCACTGGTAATGTGGTACCGCCGTCAGAACGGCCGCGGATCCAGAGCGCCCCGGTGAATCAAGTCCCGGAGCACCGCGCAACAACACCGAAGGAGAGCCATGCCGCTCGACACTGCCACCAAGCAGCAGATCATTTCCGAGTACGGAACCAAGCCGGGCGACTCGGGTTCGCCGGAGGTGCAGATCGCGCTCCTCACGCAGCGCATCAAGGACCTCACCGAGCACCTGAAGGAGCACAAGCACGACCACCACAGCCGTCGTGGTCTGCTGCTCCTCGTGGGTCAGCGCCGTCGTCTCCAGGGTTACCTCAAGGGGATCGACATCGAGCGCTACCGCGCCCTGGTCGACAAGCTCGGCCTGCGTCGCTGATCATGCTTCCCACCAGCCCGGCCCCCGTCGCGGGGGCCGGGCTGGTCTGGTGAGATGCTGTAGTACGACAACTGAACACCGCCGCCCGTGACCTCGTCCGGTCCTCGGTAGTGGCTTCCTGAGTCTCTTCCGCTCCACGCGAGCGGCGGCTCGGTGGGCCTCGATCGATGACCGTCAGGCACGGGGGCGTTCCAAGAGAACACCGAGAGAAGGAGGGCACCCGTGGAGGGTCCCGAGATCCAGTTCGCCGAGGCCGTGATCGACAACGGTCGCTTCGGCACCCGCACCGTCCGGTTCGAGACCGGACGCCTCGCCAAGCAGGCCGCCGGCTCCGTCGCCGCGTACCTCGACGGCGAGACCATGCTGCTGTCGACCACCGCGGCCGGCAAGCACCCCAAGGACCAGTTCGACTTCTTCCCGCTGACGGTGGACGTCGAGGAGCGGATGTACGCCGCGGGTCGCATCCCCGGCTCGTTCTTCCGCCGCGAGGGCCGTCCCTCGACCGAGGCGATCCTGGCCTGCCGCCTGATCGACCGCCCGCTGCGCCCCCTGTTCGTCAAGGGCCTGCGCAACGAGGTCCAGGTGGTCATCACCGTCATGGCGATCCACCCGGACGACGCCTACGACACGCTGGCCATCAACGCCGCGTCGGCGTCCACCCAGATCTCCGGCCTGCCGTTCGACGGCCCGGTCGGCGCCGTCCGCATCGCGCTGATCGACGGCCAGTGGGTCGCGTTCCCCAAGTACTCCGACAAGGAGCGCGCGGTCTTCGACATGGTCGTGGCCGGCCGCGCCGTCGGTGACGACGTCGCGATCGCCATGATCGAGGCCGAGGCCACGGACGGTGCGTGGAACCTCATCAAGAACGAGGGCGTCGCCGCGCCGACCGAGGAGGTCGTCGCCGAGGGCATCGAGGCGGCCAAGCCGTTCATCAAGGCCCTGTGCGACGCGCAGGCGGCGCTCGCCGCACAGTCCGCCAAGGAGACGCAGGAGTTCCCGCTCTTCCCGGACTACCAGGCCGACGCGTACTCCGCCGTCGAGGCGGCCGTGACCGCGCCGACGCGCGACGCGCTGACCATCGCCGACAAGCAGGAGCGTGAGAGCACGCTCGACGCGCTCAAGGCGACCGTCCACGACCAGCTCGACGCGCAGTTCGAGGGCCGCGAGAAGGAGCTGTCGGCCGCGTTCCGCTCGCTCCAGAAGCAGCTCGTGCGCCAGCGCGTGCTGACCGACGGCGTCCGCATCGACGGCCGTGGCCTCGCGGACATCCGCACCCTCTCGGCCGAGGTCGAGGTGCTGCCCCGCGTGCACGGCTCGGCGATCTTCGAGCGCGGCGAGACCCAGATCCTGGGTGTCACCACGCTGAACATGCTCCGCATGGAGCAGCAGATCGACTCGCTCGGTCCGGAGACGCGCAAGCGCTACATGCACAACTACAACTTCCCGCCGTACTCGACCGGTGAGACGGGCCGCGTGGGCAGCCCGAAGCGCCGCGAGATCGGTCACGGTGCGCTCGCCGAGCGTGCCCTGGTGCCGGTCCTGCCGAGCCGCGAGGAGTTCCCCTACGCGATCCGCCAGGTGTCCGAGGCCCTCGGCTCCAACGGTTCGACCTCCATGGGCTCGGTGTGCGCCAGCACGCTGTCCCTGCTGAACGCCGGTGTGCCGCTGCGCGCCCCGGTCGCCGGTATCGCCATGGGCCTCGTGTCCGACACCGTGGACGGCGAGACCCGCTACGCCGCGATGACGGACATCCTGGGCGCCGAGGACGCGTTCGGCGACATGGACTTCAAGGTCGCCGGCACCAAGGAGTTCGTCACCGCCATCCAGCTCGACACCAAGCTCGACGGCATCCCGGCGTCGGTCCTCGCGGCCGCCCTGGGCCAGGCGCGCGACGCCCGTCTGACGATCCTCGAGGTCCTCGCCGAGGCGATCGACGTCCCGGACGAGATGTCCCCGAACGCCCCGCGCGTCATCACGGTGAAGGTCCCGACCGACAAGATCGGCGAGGTCATCGGCCCGAAGGGCAAGATGATCAACCAGATCCAGGAGGAGACGGGCGCGGACATCTCCATCGAGGACGACGGCACCGTGTACATCGGCGCCACCGACGGCCCCTCGGCCGAGGCTGCCCGCGCGGCGATCAACGCGATCGCCAACCCGCACGTCCCCGAGGTGGGCGAGCGGTTCGTCGGCACCGTCGTCAAGACGACGTCGTTCGGCGCCTTCATCTCGCTGTCCCCGGGCAAGGACGGTCTGCTGCACATCAGCCAGATCCGCAAGCTCGTGGGTGGCAAGCGCGTCGAGAACGTCGACGACGTGCTGTCCATCGGCCAGAAGGTCCAGGTCGAGATCGGCGAGATCGACCCGCGCGGCAAGCTCTCGCTGGTCGCCGTCACCGACGAGGAGGAGTCGGCCTCGTCCGACGCCGCCGAGCCGGCCGCCGAGGCCACCGCACCCGCGGAAGCCTGACATGACGTGGCACCTGCCGCTCGTACCCACGGGCGAGCCCGGTGCCGAGCTGACCGCCGGGCAGGACGGCGCGACGATC
>NZ_JBHWZO010000414.1:0-3071 GCF_042728455.1 Promicromonospora sp. NPDC060204 | reverse complement strand
GTCCATCGTCGGACCGATCTCGAAGCAACCGACCGAAGTCGTGTCCCCCTGCCCCAAACCCTCAGTTGAGGAGGTGCAGGCTGTCCTTGTTCTTGTCCGCGTACAGGCGCTCGACGTCGGCGTCGAAGTCCTTGAGGAACACCGCCCGCTTCACGCTCTGCTTGGGCGTGAGGTACCCGTTCTCGATCGTCAGGTCGCCCGCCAGCACCGTGTACTTGCGGATCGACTCGGCCTTCGAGACCGCCTTGTTCGCCCGCTGCACCGCGCCGTCCAGAGCCGCGAGGACGTCGGGGTCCTTGCGCGCCTCGTCGACCGACATCGCCGGCTTGCCGTGCATCTTGAGCCAGCCCGGCAGGCCCTCGGCGTCGAGCGTGAAGAGCGCACCGATGAACGGCTTGCCGTCGCCGACCACGACGCACTGGCTCACCAGGGCGTGCGCGCGGATGCGGTCCTCCAGCATCGAGGGCGCCACGTTCTTGCCGCCGGCCGTGACGATGATCTCCTTCTTGCGGCCGGTGATCGTGAGGAACCCGTCGTCGTCCAGCACGCCCAGGTCGCCGGTGCGGAACCAGCCGTCCTCGGTGAATGCCTCCGCCGTGGCGGCCTCGTTCTTGTGGTACGCCCGGAAGATGTGGTGGCCCTTGAGCAGGATCTCGCTGTCCGCGGCGATCTTGACGCCGCAGCCGGGAAGCTGGAGGCCGACCGAGCCGATCTTCGTCGCCGTAGGACGGTTCACGCTGGTCGGGGCGGTCGACTCGGTGAGGCCGTAGCCCTCGAGCACCTTCAGGCCCAGGCCCCGGTAGAAGTGGCCGAGCCGCTCGCCGAGCGGGCCGCCGCCCGAGACCGCGAACTCCGCGCGCCCGCCGAGCTTGGCGCGCAGCTTGGAGAAGACCAGCGCGCTGGCGACCGCGTGCTGCAGCCGCAGACCGATCCCCGGGCCCGACGGCGTGTCGAGCGCCCGCGACCACGCGATGCCCGTCGCCGTGGCCCAGTGGAAGATCTTCGCCTTGCCGCCGGCCGCCGCCGTCTGCTCCGCCGTGTTGTAGACCTTCTCGAACACCCGCGGCACCGCGAGGATGAAGGTCGGCTTGAACTCGCCCAGCGCGTCGACCAGCGTGGACGTGTCGCCCCAGTGCCCGGTGACCACACCGCCGGCCACCGCGAGCACGTGGATGTAGCGGGCGAAGACGTGCGCCATCGGGATGAACAGGAGGGTGCGTCCGCCCTCCTTGGCGAACACCTCCGGCACGGCCTCGACGGCGTTCACGGCGAGCGACGCGAAGTTGCGGTGCGTCAGCTCGGCGCCCTTGGGGCGACCCGTGGTCCCCGAGGTGTAGATGATCGTGGCCAGGTCGTCGAGGCCGGACAGGCCCCGGCGCCGGGCGATCTCGTCGTCGGACACGTCCGCGCCCTCGGCCGCGACCGCGTCGAGCGCACCGTCGTCGATGACGAGCACGTCGGTCACGAGCGGGGTCGCGTCGCGCACCTCGGCGACGGTGGCGGCGTTGGCCGCGGTCTCGGCGAAGACCAGCTTCACCTCGGCGTCGGAGAGGATCCACTCGACCTGCTCGGCCGAGGAGGTCTCGTAGACCGGGACAGGCACCGCGCCCGCGGCCCACGCCGCGAAGTCCAGCACGGCCCACTCGTACCGCGTGCGGCACATGATGCCGACGCGGTCCCCGGGCTCGATCCCGTGGGCCACCAGGCCCTTCGCCACAGCGACCACCTGGGCGTCGAACTCGCCGGCGCTGACGACCCGCCAGGGCTCGCCCTTCCCCGCAGGAACCTCCATCATCGGCTTGTCGGCGCCGGCACCGACCCGCTCGGCGAGAACATCGTTGAGATTGGAGGTGGGGGGCAGCTCGATGAGGATCGGGCTGAAGATCTCGTCCATTCTGACTCCAGTGGCAGTACTGACCGTGCCTGCAAAGATACCGGGAAACGGACTCCGCGTGTTGCACTCCTCGCGGTCGCTACCCTGGGTGTGCGCACCTTCTCGGTGCAGCCCCCTTTTCGACGGTCCACGCGGCCGTCGCGCAACGAGAGAACGTGAGGACGAATGCACGCCATCGGGGTCGACATCGGCGGCACCAAGATCGCTGTGGGAGTCGTCGACGAGGAGGGCAAGATCCTCGCCCAGGTGCGCCGGGAGACCGACGCCGACGACGTCGCGCACATCGACAGGGCCATCGCGGACGCGTGCAACGAGCTCGTCAAGGAGCACGAGGTGGGGGCGATCGGCCTGGCCGCAGCCGGCTTCGTGAGCCCTGACCGCACGTCCGTGAACTTCGCGCCCAACATCGCCTGGCGGGAGTACCCGCTGGCGGCGAAGGTCGCCGAGCTCGTGGACGCCGACCTGCCGATCGTCGTCGAGAACGACGCCAACGCAGCCGGCTGGGCCGAGTTCCGGTTCGGCGCGGGCCGCGAGGCCACCGACATGCTCATGCTCACGGTCGGCACCGGCCTGGGCGGCGCCGTCATCTCCGAGCGGGATCTCGTGCGCGGCAAGTGGGGCATGGCGGCCGAGGTCGGGCACATGCGCGTCGTCCCGGAGGGCCACTACTGCGGGTGCGGCCACGAGGGCTGCTGGGAGCAGTACGCGTCGGGCAGCGCCCTGGAGCGCGACGCCCAGCACGCCGCCGTCGCCCGGGTGGACCAGGCGGACCGCCTGCTCGAGCTCGCGGGCGGCGACCCGGAGAAGATCCGCGGCAAGATGGTGACCGAGGCCGCCCAGGAGGGCGACGAGCTGTCGATCGAGCTGCTCGCGACCCTCGGGCGCTGGATCGGCGAGGGTTCCGCGTCGGTCGCGGCCCTGCTGGACCCCGAGCTCATCGTGATCGGCGGCGGCGTCGGCGCGGCAGGCGACCTGCTGCTCGGCCCGGTGCGCCGCGGCTTCGAGGCGCAGCTCTCGGCGATGGGCCACCGGCCCGTGGCCAAGATCGAGCTGGCCGAGCACGGCAACGAGGCCGGCATCGTCGGCGCGGCGGACCTGGCCCGGCGCTAGCCGCACCCTCCCAGGCCCGCCCCGAGCGGGCCGGGAAACGTGTCAGACCCTCAGATCACCCGGGTGA
>NZ_JBHWZO010000413.1:0-3089 GCF_042728455.1 Promicromonospora sp. NPDC060204 | reverse complement strand
ACACGGTGGGGCGGGCGCCGTCCGGCGGACGGCGTCCGCTCGTCACTCGCCGGAGCGGTGCAGCACCTCGGTGAGCTTGTTGGCCGCGGCGACCACGGCGGCCGAGTGCAGCCGGCCGGGCTGCCGCGAGAGCCGCTCCACGGGCCCGGACACGCTGACGGCCGCCACGACCCGGCCCGACGGGCCGCGCACGGGCGCCGAGACCGATGCCACACCGAGCTCACGTTCTGAGACCGACTGTGCCCATCCCCGGCGTCGGACACCGGAGAGGATCGTGGCCGTGAACGTGGCGTCACGCAGGCCGCGGTGGAGCCGGTCCGGCTCCTCCCAGGCGAGCAGGACGTGCGCCGCGGAGCCCGCGCTCATGCTGAGCGTGGCGCCCACGGGGATGGAGTCGCGCAGGCCGACCGGGCGCTCGGCGGCGGCGACGCACACGCGGTGGTCACCCTGCCGGCGGTAGAGCTGCGCGCTCTCGCCCGTGTGGTCCCGCAGCGCTATGAGCACCGGGTTCGCTGCGGCCAGGAGGCGGTCCTCACCGGCGGCCGTAGCCAGCTCGTTGAGTCGCGGACCCAGCACAAATCGTCCCTGCATGTCCCGTGCCACCAGGCGGTGATGCTCCAGAGCCACCGCCAGGCGGTGCGCCGTCGGGCGAGCCAGGCCGGTGGAGGAGACGAGCTGCGCCAGGGTGGCCGGGCCGGCCTCGAGTGCCCCGAGGACGGACGCCGCCTTGTCCAAGACGCCGACTCCGCTAGTATCGTCCATACCGCGATATTGCCGTCTCGGAACGTGAGATTGCAAGTCGAGGCCCAAAGTTGTTTCAGACAGAGGTAGTTTTGACAGGGAGGCGAACCGCAATGGCCGGCACGCTGGCGGAGAAGGTCTGGGAAGCGCACCTCGTGCGTCGGGGCGAGGACGGCTCGCCTGATCTTCTCTACATCGACCTGCACCTGGTCCACGAGGTCACGAGCCCGCAGGCGTTCGAGGGTCTGCGCCTTGCCGGTCGGCAGGTGCGGCGACCCGACCTCACGATCGCGACCGAGGACCACAACACCCCCACGCTCGACATCGACCGGCCGATCGCCGACGCGACGAGCCGCACGCAGATCGAGACGCTGCGCGCCAACGCCAAGGAGTTCGGCGTCCGGCTGCACAGCCTCGGTGACGCGGACCAGGGCATCGTCCACCAGGTGGGACCGCAGCTGGGGCTGACCATGCCCGGCCTCACCGTCGTGTGCGGCGACTCGCACACCTCGACGCACGGCGCGTTCGGCGCGCTGGCGTTCGGCATCGGCACGTCCGAGGTGGAGCACGTGCTCGCCACGCAGACGCTGCCGCTCGCGCCGTTCAAGACCATGGCGATCACGGTCAACGGCGCGCTGCCCGCCGGCGCGACGTCCAAGGACATCATCTTGGCGATCATCGCCAAGATCGGCACCGGCGGCGGCCAGGGCTACGTGCTCGAGTACCGCGGCGAGGCCATCCGGGCGCTGTCGATGGAAGCCCGCATGACCGTCTGCAACATGTCGATCGAGGCCGGCGCGCGCGCCGGCATGATCGCGCCGGACGAGACCACGTTCGAGTACCTCGAGGGCCGCCCGCACGCGCCCGAGGGCGAGGACTGGGACGCCGCCGTCGAGTACTGGAAGACCCTCCGGTCCGACGACGACGCGCAGTTCGACGCCGAGGTGGTGCTCGAGGCGGCCGACCTGGAGCCGTTCGTCACCTGGGGCACCAACCCGGGCCAGGGCCTGCCGCTGTCGGCGTCCGTGCCCGTCCCGGCGGACATCGCCGACGAGGACGAGCGCCTCGCGGCCGAGCGGGCCCTGGAGTACATGGGCCTCCAGGCGGGCACGCCGCTGCGCGACGTGAGCGTCGACACGGTGTTCATCGGCTCGTGCACCAACGGCCGCATCGAGGACCTGCGTTCCGTCGCGAAGGTCGTCAAGGGCCGGAGCAAGGCCGAGTCCGTCCGCGTCCTGGTGGTCCCGTCGTCGGCCCGCGTGCGCCTGCAGGCGGAGGCCGAGGGCCTCGACGTGATCTTCAAGGAGTTCGGCGCCGAGTGGCGCAACGCCGGGTGCTCCATGTGTCTGGGCATGAACCCGGACCAGCTCGCGCCGGGGGAGCGGTCGGCCTCGACGTCGAACCGCAACTTCGAGGGCCGGCAGGGCAAGGGCGGGCGCACCCACCTGGTGTCGCCGCTGGTGGCCGCCGCGACGGCGATCCGGGGCACGCTGTCCAGCGTGGGCGACCTGGACCTGCCGTACGACATCGACATCACCACGTTCGACGGCACGCCGCTCGACGGCGTGGGCGCCTCCCCGCTGGGTGAGTCCGTCGTCGTCGACCTGCCCGTTCCCGTAGCGATCCAGCCCGCGCTGCGCTGAGAGGACCACTGACCATGGAGAAGTTCACCACCCACACCGGCGTCGGCGTGCCGCTGCGGCGCAGCAACGTGGACACCGACCAGATCATCCCGGCCGTGTACCTCAAGCGGGTCACGCGCACCGGGTTCGAGGACGCGCTGTTCGCGGCGTGGCGCGGCGACCCGTCGTTCGTGCTGAACCAGGAGGCGTACTCCGCGGGGTCCGTGCTCGTGGCCGGCCCGGACTTCGGTACCGGATCGTCGCGCGAGCACGCCGTCTGGGCGCTCAAGGACTACGGCTTCCGCGTCGTGCTGTCCTCGCGGTTCGCCGACATCTTCCGCGGCAACTCGGGCAAGCAGGGCCTCGTGGCGGGCATCGTCTCGCCCGAGGACATCGAGATCCTGTGGAAGATCCTGGAGACCAAGCCGGGCACCGAGGTGACCGTCGACCTGGCGGCGAAGACCGCCACGGCCGACGACGTCACGGTGCCGTTCCAGATCGACGACTACACGCGGTGGCGGCTCATGGAGGGGCTCGACGACATCGGGCTGACCCTCCAGGAGGCCGACAAGATCACGGCGTTCGAGCAGACCCGGGCGTCGTGGCGCCCGAAGACGCTCCCGGCCCGGCACCTGCCGTCGGTCGAGATCGAGGCGGCCCGCCCGGTCTGACGGCCGGCGTCCGCGCCTACGCCCGTCGCGCCCCTGCTGCGGTCAGTCTCCTGAC
>NZ_JBHWZO010000412.1:0-3118 GCF_042728455.1 Promicromonospora sp. NPDC060204 | reverse complement strand
GGTGCACCCGGGTGCACAGGCCGGCGTCGGACGGCGCGCTTCCCGGCCTGTGGAAAGCCGGGGCGGGGCACGCGGCCCGGCCGATAGAATCGATCCGTGACCCCCACCGAGCTCTCCGAAGCGCTGAGCGCTGCCCTTGCCGCGGCCGTCGCCGACGGCACACTCGCCCTGCCCGCCGACGCCGTCCCGGCCTCGGTCCACGTGGAGCGACCCAGGCAGCGCGAGCACGGGGACTGGGCCACGAACGTGGCCCTCCAGCTCGCGAAGAAGGCGGGCACGACGCCGCGGGCGCTCGCGGAGGACCTGGCGGCACGCCTGGGCGCGGCCCCGGGCATCAAGTCCGTCGGCGTCGCCGGCCCGGGCTTCCTCAACATCACGCTCGACGCCGCCGTGGCGGGCGAGCTGGCCCGCACCATCGTCGAGGCCGGCGTGGCGTACGGCCGGGGCGAGGCCCTGACCGGCCAGGTGATCAACCTGGAGTACATCAGCGCCAACCCGACCGGCCCGCTGCACATCGGGCACACCCGGTGGGCCGCGCTGGGCGACTCGCTGGGCCGCATCCTCCGCGCCGCCGGCGCCGACGTGACCGCCGAGTACTACATCAACGACGCGGGCGCCCAGATGGACCGCTTCGGGGAGTCCGTGCTGGCGCGTGCCACGGACGGCGAGGTGCCCGAGGGCGGCTACCGCGGCGAGTACGTCAAGGAGCTCGCGGCCAAGGTGCTCGCGGACCGCCCCGACCTGCCGGAGCTGCCGCACGACGAGGCCGTCGCGGTGGCCCGCGAGGCGGGCTACGCGCACCAGCTCGCCGAGATCCGCGAGGTGCTGGAGAGCTTCGGCGTGCACTTCGACGTCTGGTTCTCGGAGCGCGACCTGCACAGCTCGGGCGCCGTCGAGAAGGCCGTGGCCCGCCTGCGCGAGCAGGGCCACGTCTTCGACCAGGAGGGCGCGGTCTGGCTGCGCACGACCGACTTCACCGACGACAAGGACCGCGTGATGGTCCGGGCGAACGGTGAGCCCACCTACTTCGCGTCGGACGCCGCGTACTACCTGTCCAAGAAGGACCGCGGGTTCCCGGGCAAGATCTACCTGCTCGGCGCCGACCACCACGGGTACGTCAACCGCCTCAAGGCCATCGCGGCCTGCGCCGGGGACGACCCGGAGACGAACATCGAGGTGCTGATCGGCCAGCTCGTCAACGTCGGCGGCGCCAAGCTGTCCAAGCGTGCGGGCAACATCATCGAGCTGCGCGACCTCGTCGACTGGATCGGCAAGGACGCCGTGCGCTACTCGCTCGCGCGCTACCCGGCGGATACCCCGCTGGAGCTGCAGGGCGAGGACATGCTCAAGCAGACCAACGACAACCCGGTCTTCTACGTCCAGTACGCGCACAGCCGCACGGTGCAGATCGGCGCGAAGGCCGTGGAGCGCGGCGTGCGCCGTGCGGACGGGTTCGACCCGGCGCAGCTCTCGCACGCCTCGGAGGCGGCGCTGATCGGCCGCCTCACCGAGTTCCCGCGGATCGTGGCGCAGGCCGCCGAGCTGCGCGAGCCGCACCGCGTGGCCCGCTACCTGGAGGCGCTCGCCGGCGACTTCCACTCCTGGTACAACGACGACGAGAAGCTGCGCGTCACGCCGTACCCGGACGAGGAGGTCACGGACGCGCACCGGGCCCGGCTCTGGCTGAACGACGCCGTCCGCACCGTCCTGGCCAACGGCCTCGACCTGCTGGGCGTGAGCGCTCCGGAGCGGATGTGACCGGCGCGCCCTGGTCCACCGGCATCGGCCGGCTGCCGGACGGCGCGCTGGCCGTCGCCGGCGTGGACGTCCGCGACCTCGCCGCCGAGCACGGCACGCCCGCCTACGTGCTGGACGAGGCCGACTTCCGCATGCGCGCCCGCGCGTATCGGACGGCGTTCGAGGCCGCGTTCGGCGCGGTCGGCGCGGGTGTGGACGTGTACTACGCCGGCAAGGCGCTGCTCACCGTGGCCGTCGCGCGCTGGGCGCGCGAGGAGGGCCTGCGGGTCGACACCGCCTCCAGCGGCGAGCTCGCCGTCGCGCTGCGCGCCGAGGTGCCGGGCGCCGAGATCGGCCTGCACGGCAACAACAAGTCCGACGCCGAGATCCTGCGCGCCCTCGACGCCGGGATCGGCCGCATCATCGTCGACTCGCTGGTCGAGATCGAGCGGGTCGCGCGCCTCGCGGGCGAGCGCGGGGTCGTGGCGCCGGTGATGGTCCGCGTGACCACGGGCGTGCACGCCGGCGGCCACGAGTACATCGCGACGGCCCACGAGGACCAGAAGTTCGGTCTCTCCGTCAACGCGGCAGCCGGGGCGGAGAGCCCCGCGATGGCCGCCCTGCTGCAGGTGCTCAAGCACCCCGAGCTCAAGCTGCTCGGCATCCACTCCCACATCGGCTCGCAGATCCTGGACCCGGACGGGTTCGAGGCCGCCGCCCGCGTGGTGCTGCGCCTGCGGGCCGACCTGGCCGAGCGGTCGGGCGTGCTCGTGGACGAGGTCGACCTCGGCGGCGGGTACGGCATCGCCTACCTGCCGGGTGACGTCGCGCTCGACCCGGAGCGCGTGGCCAAGGACATCGCGCAGTCGGTGGCCGGGGTGTGCCAGGAGCTGGGCACGGACCTGCCGCGGTTCTCGATCGAGCCCGGCCGGGCGATCGTCGGCCCCGCGGGCCTCACGCTCTACACGGTGGGCACTGTCAAGCCCGTCACGGTCTCGGCCGACGACGGCGCGGACTTCACGCGCACCTACGTGTCCGTCGACGGCGGCATGAGCGACAACATCCGCCCGGCCCTGTACGGCGCGGCGTACCACGCCGAGGTCGTGGGCCGGACGTCGACGGCGGAGACCGTGCTGGCGCGGGTGGTCGGCAAGCACTGCGAGTCCGGCGACATCGTGGTGCACGAGGTGCGTCTCCCCGCCGACGTGCGCGCGGGCGACCTGCTCGCCGTCGCCGCCACCGGTGCCTATGGCCGCTCGATGGCGTCGAACTACAACATGTTGCCCCGCCCGCCCGTGGTCGCGGTGGCCGGCGGGTCCTCGCGGGTGCTGGTGCGCCGCGAGACCGAGGACGACCTGCTGGGCCTCGACCAGGGCTGACG
>NZ_JBHWZO010000411.1:0-3183 GCF_042728455.1 Promicromonospora sp. NPDC060204 | reverse complement strand
CCACCTCGGTGGTGCCCCGCTCCGGTTCTGCCCTGCTGCGGCTCTCGCCCAGCCGGCCTGTCAGCCGACCGGTGCCAGGTCGGACGGGTCGACCTCCCGCCGCGCTGCGGTCCGGTCGCCTCCCCTGGCCAGCAGCCCGGCGACGAAGTCCGCCGGGATCGTGTCGGGAATCTGGAATCCTTCGGCCACCGCGACGCGGTCGCTCACCTCACGCAGCACCAAGGACAGCGGCACGTCGAGCGCCTCGCAGATGGAACCGAGAAGCTCGGACGACGCCTCCTTCTGCCCGCGCTCCACCTCACTGAGGTAACCCAGCGACACTCGCGCCGCCGACGACACCTCACGGAGGGTGCGCCCCTGACGCTGCCGCGTGTCTCGCAGCACGTCTCCGATTTCTCGCCGTAGTACGACCATCTCGCGCCCCCTTTCAGTGCCTGTCCCTGACCTCACGCCCTGCCCTGCCTGGACCGGACGTGCCTTGCGTGTGGTACGGCCTCCTTGTGCGGAGGTCGTTCTACCGTACCCCGCGCCCGAAGAGTTCTTCCGCCGGCCCCGAGTGGTCGGCCTGTTCGTGATCACACCGGGACCAACGCTGTTGGTATGAGCCTTGTTCCCGAAGTGTTCCCGCGTCAAGCCCTGTGCAAGATTAAGCCAAGAAGTTTCACATGTCTGTAACTTCAGGGAACGAGTGTGGGTGCGAGTCGGTTTTTTCACCCAACGCCTCGCTGACGAGCAGCGACGCGAGCTCGATGACCCCGCGCGCCGCGTCGCCGATGATCTGCGGGCGGTCGCCCGCCAGGTCCAGCCGGTGCACCTCGGACGCGACCGGAGTGCTTACTGCGACGAAGACCACACCCGGCGGCTGGCCGTCCTGGGGGTCCGGGCCCGCGACGCCGGTCGTGGCGAGGCCTACGTCGGCCCCCGTCGCCCGGCGCACGCCGTCTGCCATCTGGGCGGCCACGGCTTCATCCACGGCCCCGCGCTCGGCGAGCAGGTCCGCGTCGACGCCGAGCAGCCCGGCCTTCAGGTCGGTGGCATAGGCGACGACGCCGCCACGCAGCACCTTGGACGCGCCCGGCACCGACACGAGCGTGGCCGTGACCAGACCGCCCGTCAGCGACTCGGCCACGCCGATGGTCCAGCCGCGGGCGGCGGCCGCCTCCAGCAGGCGCGGCGCCGTCATGCCTGCGGCGTCCGGGCCCGGGCGTCGCGCCGGATCTTCCAGCCCTGGTAGACGTACTCGACGCCGGTCACGACCGTCACGACGAACGCCGCCATGAGCACGACCCAGGCGATCACCGTGAGCCAGTCGAAGCCCTCGCGCGGGAGCAGGAACAGCGAGATCGCCACGGTCTGCAGCACGGTCTTCAGCTTGCCGCCCCGCGACGCGGGCATGACCTCGTACTTGACCATGCCCAGGCGCATGAACGTGATGCCCAGCTCGCGCACCAGGATCACCACGGGGATCCACCACGGCAGCTCGCCGAGCGGGATCCACAGCAGGATCAGCGCGGCGCCCACGAGCAGCTTGTCCGCGATCGGGTCGAGCAGCTTGCCCAGGTCGGTGATGAGGCCGCGCGACCGCGCGAGGTAGCCGTCGACCTTGTCCGACACCGCCGCGACCACGAAGATCGCCGTGGCCACGAGCCGCCACGTCGTGTCGTCCCCGCCCTCGACGAGAAGTGCCCAGGCGAAGAACGGGACCATGGCGATGCGAATCATCGTGACGATGTTCGCAATGTTCCAGGGCGACGGAGCGTCGTTGACCATTGCTCAAGCCTAGCCGCGGTTCACCCGCGCCCCGGACCGAGCACCGTCCGCGCCCGGTCGCTCGCTCCCCCGGCCTGCCATAACATCCGGGGGTGGTCAACGTCCGCCCGCTGCGGTTCCTCGCGTCCGCCGCGGTGACCTGCGCCCTCGCGGCCACGCCGGCGGCCTGCACGCCCGCTCCGGGCGTACCAGTGCCCACCGGCTCCGGGGGCGCCTCCACGACGTCCGCCCCGGCGACGCCCCCGGCGTCCGCCACCCCCTCCCCTGAGCCCATGCCCACGCCCACGCTGCAGGACGTCGAGCTCACGCTGCTCGCCGCGGGCGACGTCCTGACCCACGAACCGGTCAACGACTCGGCGACCGGGCCGGACGGGTTCGACTACTCGCCGCTGCTGGCGGGCATCGACCCCTGGGTCGCCCGGGCGGACCTGGCCCTGTGCCACCTGGAGGTGCCGGTCGCGCCGAAGGGCACGCAGCCGTCCGGCTACCCCGTGTTCCGCGCGCCGAAGGAGATCGTCCGCGACCTGGGCGAGCAGGGCTGGGACGGCTGCTCGACGGCGTCCAACCACGCGGCCGACTCCGGCTACGACGGCATCGCCGCGACGCTCGGGGCGCTCGACCGGGCCGGGATGGGCCACGCCGGGACCGCGCGCAACAAGCGCGAGTCGAGCAGCCCCCAGCTCTACGAGCTGCGGCGGGAGGGCCGGACCGTCACGGTCGCCCACCTGTCGGCCGCCTACGGGCTGAACGGGCTGGAGCCGCCGCACGGCTCCTGGTCGGTGGACCTCATCGACTCCGAGCGGATCATCGAGCGGGCCAGGGACGCGCGGGCGGCGGGCGCGGACCTCGTGGTGGTCAGCCTCCACGACGGCACCGAGTACGTCACGGAGCCCACCGACCACCAGAAGGAGACCGCCAAGGCCCTCGCGAAGTCCCGCCAGGTGGATCTCGTGATCGGGCACCACGCGCACGTGCCGCAGCCGCTGGAGCACCTGCGCGGCGGCCCGGGCGGGGACGGGATGTGGGTGGCCTACGGCCTCGGCAACCTGCTGTCCAACCAGGGGACGCAGTGCTGCGTGGCGGCGTCCGCCGTCGGCCTGCTGCTGGTCGCGGACGTCGTGCAGCACCCCGGCGGACCCGCCCGGGTCACGGACGCGCGCTGGACGGCGACGACCGTGGACCGCGCCGCCGGGCACCGGCTGCACTGGACCCGCGACGCGCTGGGGCACCCGGACCGCGGGCAGCTCGGCAAGGGCGAGCTCACCGACCGCCTCCGGATCGCCCAGGAGTCGGCGGGCGACGCGGCGGACGAGCAGCTCCGCCCGCCCAGGGGTCCCGCCGGCGAGCCGCCCGTGGTGGTCAGACGCACGAGCTGACCGGACGTGTCAGACGCTCAGGTCCCCCGGGGGACCT
>NZ_JBHWZO010000410.1:0-3184 GCF_042728455.1 Promicromonospora sp. NPDC060204 | reverse complement strand
GCAAAAGTCCAGCACTCAACGAGGTGTCAGGGGTTGTTCTGGACGGTGGCGATCGCGATGGCTTGAAGATCGGGCCGAACGTCACCACCACGATCGCGGCCCAGATCGCGTAGACCGGCAGGTACTGGGTCTGCCAGCGCTCGATCGCGCCGAACGTGCGCTGCCCCCGGACGAAGCCGGTCGCCAGCCATGCCGCCCACGCGAGGTGCACCAGCAGCACGAGGTTGAGCCCGAGGGCCGCGACCTTGTTGGCGGTGAAGCCGAACTCGGCGATCCGGGTGAGCATCGCGGTCAGCGCCACCGCGTCCACTGCGAGCGCCGCGCCGACCAGGACGAGCTGCAGCCAGTCGAAGATCCCGGGCGGCGCGAGCGGGTCGCGGGCCGAGATCGAGTACAGCAGCAGGAACAGGACCAGCACGAGGATCGCGTCCATGAGGATGAGCAGGTCCCGGTCCACCGCGGTGAGCGGCCCGTTGACGAGCAGCACCACGAAGATCGCGACCAGCATGACGATCGTCAGGGGCGTGAACACCCGCGTGAGAACGGGGGCGATGTTCTCGACGACGTTCTTCTTGGCCTCCACGAGCCACGCGCCGACCAGGAGTGCGCCCGGGATCGCGAACGGCAGGAGCCAGTCGCCGAGGAACGGCTCGAAGTCGACCCCGACCAGGCTGAGCGAGCCGAAGGTGAGCCCGATCAGCAGCCCGCCGCCGAGCTGGATCAGCGCGAGGTAGATGATGAGCTCGCCGGTGAACCGGACGAAGTCCATCCGGCGCGCGCCGGACCGCCACGCCCCGCCCGCGTACACGACACCCAGCAGCAGCCAGAGCACCACGGGCGTGTGGGTGATCGCGAGGAACTCGGTCATGCCCGGTCCGTCGAACTCCCCCGGCTGGAACGGGTAGAGGTTGACCACGAGCGCGAACGCGGTCGTGATCGCGACCAGCAGGGCGCTCACCCGCCACGGGACGTGCCGCTTCCACACGAAGTACCCGGCCAGGAACGGCAGGACGGCGAAGACGGCATTGCGCACGAGCACCAGCTCGTTGCCGGTCGTGGCGGCGAGCAGCACCTTGAGCACGATCCCCGCGCCGACCGCGAGGGCGAGGACGACGGCCAGCTCGCGCCAGCGCCCGCCGTCGCTCGGCTCCTCGGGGACCAGCACGAGTTGCTTCCAGAGCCGCTCGGAGTGCTCACGCGCGAACTCGCGGGACACCTCGTCGAGGTTGCCCATGCGCTTGACCGCGACGAGGAAGGCCTCCTCGTCCTCCAGCCCGCTTGCCGTCAGGTCGCTGACCTGGCCGCGCAGGTGGTCCTCCATCTCGTCGACGTCGGCCGCGGAGATCGCCCGACGGCGCTGGACGTAGCCGCGCCACAGGTCGATCTGTTCTTCCAGCACGACATGCTCGGCCGGCCCGGTCTGCTGGGCCGGGCCGACGCCGTTCGCGTTCTGGTCGCTCATCAGGCCCACCCCTCCGCGACGGCGGGGCCGGGCTGGACGTCCTGCCAGACCTGCTTGAGCGCGTCGGAGACGACCGCCCACTGCTGACGGCGCTCCGCGAGCGCCTCCTTGCCCGACGCGGTGATCGCGTAGTGCTTGCGCCGCCGCCCGACGTCGGAGGTGCCCCACGTCGCCTTGACGTACTCCAGGCGCTCCAGCCGGTGGAGCAGGGGGTAGAGCATGCCGTCGGTCCACTCCATGCGGCCGCCGGAGAGCTCGTTGACGCGCTTGAGGATCGCGTAGCCGTACGACTCGCCGTCGGACAGGATGCCGAGGACGAGCGGCGTCGCGGACGCCGCGACCAGATCCTTGTCGATGTGCACCTGCACTCCTATGCCTAGTGCTGCTAGGGATACCTACCCTAGCAGCACTAGGCATAGGAGAACTAGGTTCGTGTCGGACGTCGCGTCGGGGGCCGCTTCGTCGCCGCCCGGTAGACCGACACCGTCGGTTCGCCGTCGAGCCAGAACCGCCAGGGATACAGATCGGCGCGGCCGCCGTCGCCGCTCACGCCCACGCGCGGCCCGGACAGCACGGTGCCCGACGGCGTCTCGGGGACCTCCAGCACCACCGCGCCCTCCGGGTCGGTGACGTCGGCGCCGTCGTCGGACAGGTCGAGGCCGAGCGCCACGGCGAGCCGCGCGGGACCGCGCGCCAGGTCGCGTTCGGCGCGCACGACGCCGGAGGCGAGGCGGCGGGTCGTGGCCAGCGCGACGCCGTCAGGGCCGGGCCCCGTCACCTCACCGGCGCGCAGCAGCACCGCCGACGCCGTCCCGTCCGGGCCGCAGACCACGTTGGCGCAGTAGTGCAGGCCCAGGTGCCGGTACACGTAGAGCCGCCCGGGCTCGCCGAACATCGTCTCGTTGCGCCGGCTCGGGCCGCGGAAGGCGTGGGAGCCGGGGTCGTTCGTCCCGTCGTAGGCCTCGACCTCGGTGATCCGCAGCGTGACGGCGCCCTGGGGCGTGCGGCGGGTCAGTGTCGCGCCGAGCAGGTCGCGCGCGACGTCGACCACGGGCCGGTCGAAGAACTGGCGGGCCGGCACGGTCATGGGTGCGTCACTCAGGTTGGCTCCTCGGTCGTCCGCTCCATCAGATCAGCGCGCCGACCCCGTCCAGGTGCAGGTCGGCCCGTTCGCGGGTGCGCTCCCGCGCGTAGTGCTCCGCCTCGTCCGCCATCCAGCGCAGCCAGTGCTCGCGGGCGTCCTCGCCGTCGCGCACCAGTCCGCGGCGCAGCCGCTCCGTCTCGTCCGCCTGGACCCAGATGCGGAACGCGCCCAGGGCGTCCACCTGGCGCGCGCCCGCGCCGCAGCCCTCCACCACCAGGTGGGCCGACGGCGGGACGTCGTGCCACTCGGCCCATTCGCCCTCGACCCAGTCGTAGCGCCGGTAGCGCACCTGCTCCCCCGCGACCAGCGGGTCCAGGACCCAGCGGCGCAGGTTCTCGGCGCCGCCGTCGGGGCCGGCCGCCCAGCCCTCGTAGAGGTCGTCCATGTGGATCACCGGGGCCTCCAGCGCGTCCGCGAGCTGCGCGGCCAGCGTCGTCTTGCCCGACCCGGCGGGCCCGTCGACGCAGATCAGACGCGCGTCGACCACCCGGATCCGTCCCAGCACCTCACCCAGCACCCCTGGCGTGACGGTCATCCTGCTCCTCTCATAGGTCTACCCAGCGATTGTGCCCGGAATC